>VXZF01000668.1 GCA_009845645.1 Gemmatimonadota bacterium
GGCGGCCGTGCTGCTCATCGGCATCGTCTCCATTTTGGGCATCAATGGCATCCGGCAGGGCATCGACTTCGCTGGCGGCACCTTGCTGGAGTTGCACTTCGATCCAGCCGTAAAAGTCGAGGACATCCGCAGCCAGCTCGGCCGCGTCCCCGTGGGCGATGCCGAAATCGACCTGAGCAAGAGCGAGATCAAGCAGTTCGGATCGGAAAACGACATTCTCATCCGCGTCAGCGAAAGCGGAGCAGGCACCGAGGTGGCCGACGGCATCATGGGAGTGCTCAAGGCCGGATTTACCAACAGTATCGAAGAAATGGAGTGGATCCGACGCCAAGAAAAGGTCGGCCCCAAAATCGGCAGCGAACTGAGCAACGCGGCCGTGCGCGCGGTGCTGGTGGCACTGGCGCTGATTCTGATCTACATGGCTTGGCGCTTCCACCGCTTTCTCTACGGCATCGCCGCGGTCGTCGCGCTCTTCCACGATGTGCTCATCACCCTCGGGCTGCTCTCGCTCTTCGACATTGAAATCACTCTCGCGGTGGTTGCCGCGCTGCTGGCCATTGTCGGCTACTCGCTCAACGACACGATCGTGGTCTTCGACCGCATCCGCGAAAACCTGCACACAGCCCGCCGGCAGGGCTTTGACGGCACGGTCAACCAGAGCATCAACGAGTGCCTGAGCCGCACGCTGATCACCTCGGCGACGACCCTTATGGCAGTGCTGGTGCTGATGATCTTTGGCGGCGAAGTCAACCGCGACTTTACCATCACCTTGATGATCGGCGTCGTGGTCGGCACCTACTCGTCTGTATTCGTCGCCAGCCCAGTACTCTATCTAGGCCAACAGCGGGCCGCCGCCAAAGAGGCTGACTAAAGCCAACTGGGCGGGACCGCCTCTCGCCATGAAAACGATAGTAGTAGCTGCCTTTGTCCTGCTGTTGATCTACTACGGACCGCCGCAGGATCGCTCCAGCCCTTTTGACGTCGCGTGGATGCTGGGTGCGCTGGCCCTCTTGGCCGCGGCTGGAGGCCAATTGGCGCAGGCGGTCCGCCTGCCAGCACTGGTGGGATGGATCGGGGCCGGGATGTTGCTGGGCACCGGCGGCTTGCAACTCGTCGATCTAGGCGCATTTTCCCTGCACCAATTGCTCTTGCTCACGGCGGGCCTCGGCGTCGGCTTCCAAGTAGGGCTGCACGTAGTATGGCCAACGCACACCTGGCGCACGCTTGGGTTGGTAGCGGCAGCGACCGCGCTGGTCTTTGCCGCAGTGACTGCGGCCACCGCATTGCTCGGGCTGCCTTGGGAACAAGCCGTACTCCTCGGCGCATTGGCCGGCTTGTGGGGGCCTTTCACCGGTGTACCGGAATTTGGCCGGCGCGGCGCGCTAGTGCTAGCCGTGCTAGGGACGGGCTGCGCCCTCGGGGCGTTGGCTGGAACACTGGTTCTGTTGGAAACTGGAGCCGCAGGATGGGTCGGGCGCGTCGGCCTTTCGCTTGTAGCTGGCGGTGGGCTGGGGCTGGGACTGCGCCTTTTAAGGCGATTCGCCACGCCAAGTGCGACCATAGTCTCCGGCCTAGTCGGGGCTTTTTTCTTAACAGCTCTCGCGCTAGATACTCTCGGGCTGATGGCCTTGCCCTGCGGGTTGGTGGCGGGACTCGTACAGGACAAGCAGCAAAGCCGCCGCGTGCGGTTGCTACTGCACCGGGGCGCGCCGGTGGCGTTCGTGCTCTTTTTCGCACTCTTGGGGACCGCGCTCGATCTCGGCGCACTGTGGCCGCTCGCGGACGGGCTGTACGAGGCCGCGCTCGTCCTAGTGGCCGTGCCGCTGCTTTTGCGGGGACTGGCTCCCATAGCATACTACCCGCTACCCGGCCCTTATCCGGGACGGCGCATTGGCTGGCGGCTCCTGCCGCGCGGCGCGTTGCTGTTCGAGTTGTTCTGCGGCCCGCACGGGCTGGCTCCCTACGTAGGAGCCGAAGGCCTGTTGGCGCAGGCCGTGCTCTTGGACATTCTCGTTTCGACCCTGCTTTTCTCCTCCTTGTCATTGCTGGCAGATGCGAGCCTTGTCCCCGCGGAAAAGGCCCACCCCTCAGAAGAAGACATGGCGGCCTGAGCCAAGCCGCTGTTGGTTTGTGTCCAACTAGGCTGATTCGTATCTTTAGTGGTCTAGATATTTTGTATGGACCACATCCGCGACAACTGGGAATTGCTGCGAGGCCGCATCGAGCGGGCGGCTGAGCGCAGCGGGCGCGCAGCAAGCGCGATTGAGGTCGTCGCCGTCAGCAAAACGCGCAGTGCACGCGAAGTCGAGGCCGCTTACGCCTGCGGCTTGCGCCTCGTGGGCGAAAACCGCATCCAAGAAGCAGCGATCAAGCGCCCGCAGGTCGCCGCGCCCCTCGCTTGGCACTTTGTCGGCCACTTGCAGACGAATAAAGCCGGGCGAGCCGTCGAGCTTTTCGATCTCGTGCAATCGGTCGATTCCGCCCGGTTAGCGCGGGCACTCAGCCGCCGCGCCGAGCAGACCGGTCGCACCATCGAGGTGCTCTTGCAGGTAAACACGGCCGGCAGCCTGAGCCAAGGCGGAGTGGCACCCGACCAGCTCGTCGATCTAGTCGCAGCCCTCGCGCCGCTGCCGCACTTGCGAATTCGCGGCCTGATGACCATTGCCGCCCACAGCGGGGATGAGTCCACAGTCCGGGGCTGCTTTCGGACCTTGCGCGAGCTCGGCGAAAAAGTCGCCGAGTGCGAATTTGCGGGTGTGTCCGTGGACTACCTGTCTATGGGCATGAGCGGCGACTTTGAACTCGCCATAGCCGAAGGAGCTAATCTATTGCGAGTCGGCACGGCGATCTTCGGCCCGCGGCCGACCTGATGCACAGGAGATAATCGTGTTCGATTTCGGCGGTTTTTTTACAGACGTCAAGGGCCTCCTCATTGGTCTCATCACGATCTACAGCTATGTGGTCCTCATCCGGGTGCTGATCTCGTGGTTTAATCCCAGCCCCCACAACCCGCTCGTCCAATTTCTGCGTGGTGTCACCGATCCAGCCCTCGATACAGTGCGCTCCTTCTTGCCGAGGTTTTTCTGGTCAACTGGCATAGACTTTACGCCGATAGTCCTGTTTTTCCTGCTCAGACTCGTCGTCGTCTTCCTCCACAATATCTTCCCCGCAGCCGAATGAACATGGCACCCCAAACCCCTTTTGCCCCGGTCCCGTCCCAAGTCGATTTTCCCGCTCAAGAACGCCACATCCTCGAGTTCTGGCGCGACAGCAACCTGTATCGCAAGTCTGTCGATACCCGCTCCGTCGATCGGCCCTTTCGGTTCTACGACGGGCCGCCCTTTGCGACCGGACTGCCCCACTACGGGCACCTTTTGGCGTCCATCACCAAGGACGTGGTGCCCCGCTACTGGACGATGCGCGGCTACCGGGTCGAGCGCCGCTGGGGTTGGGACTGCCACGGCCTACCCGTCGAGAACGAAGCCGAGCAGCAGCTCGGGCTCGGGTCGCGACGCGACATTCTCGAGTACGGCGTAACCCAGTTCAACGAGGCTTGCCGCGATTTGGTGCTGCGCTACACGGCCGAGTGGCAGAAGCTAATTGAGCGACTGGGGCGCTGGGTGGACTGGGACCATCAGTACCGGACGATGGACCCCGATTTCATGGAGTCCGTGTGGTGGGTATTCAAGGCACTGTGGGACAAAGGACTCGTCTATGAGGGCTACAAGTCCCTCGCCTACTGTCCCCGCTGCGCGACGCCGCTGTCGAACTTTGAGGTCAACCAAGGCTACCAAGACACTCAGGACCCGTCGATCACAGTGCGCTTCCGCGTCGCTGGCGAGCCACGCCTATCCCTGCTCGCTTGGACAACGACCCCCTGGACCCTGCCCTCCAACATGGGCTTGGCCGTTGGCCGCGACATCGACTACGTGCGCGTCACCACCCGCGACGGGGAGCAATTGATCCTCGCCGCTTCCCTCGTCGAAGATCTCTTCCGCCGACACGACAGCGAAATCGCCGAGGTAACACCAGTCGCTGTCGAAGACCTCGTCAGGCTGCGCTACGAGCCTCTGTTCGACTACTTCGCCGACCGTGCCGACGAGGGCGCTTTCCGCGTCGTAACAGCCGATTTTGTATCCACCGAAGACGGCACCGGCATCGTTCACATTGCCCCCGGGTTCGGCGAGGACGACTACCAACTCGGTCTGGCCGAGGGCTTGCCCGTGGTCTGCCCCATCGACGCCGACTGCTGCTTCACCGACGAGATCCCAGACTTTGTGGGCACTTTCGTGAAGGACACCGATACGCCCATCATCCGCCGCTTGCGCGCTTCGGGTCAGCTATTCTCTGAGGGCTCCATTGAGCACTCGTACCCATTCTGCTGGCGCTGCGACTCGCCCCTGATCTACCGCACGATCTCCACTTGGTTCGTAAAAATCGAAGGCGAGGTAAAGGAGAAGATGCTCGCCGCCAATCAGCAGATCTGGTGGATTCCCGAGCACATCCGCGATGGCCGCTTCGGCAAGGGCATTGAGTCAGCACCAGACTGGGCCGTGAGCCGCAACCGCTACTGGGGAACGCCGCTGCCGATTTGGCGCAACGAGGAAACGGGCGAAGCCGTGTGCGTCGGCAGCCGCCAAGAGTTGTGCCAACTCACCGGATGCGAAGTCGATGACTTGCACAAGCACTTCATCGACGACCTCGAGATCCCAGCACCATCGGGGAATGGCTCTCTGCTGCGTGTACCCGAAGTTCTCGACTGCTGGTTTGAGTCTGGGTCCATGCCGTACGCGCAGAACCATTACCCCTTTGGCCGGCGCGAGGACTTTGAAGCCTCTTTCCCAGCCAACTTTATCTCCGAGAACCTCGATCAGACCCGAGGGTGGTTCTACACTCTGACGATCTTGGCTGCGGCGCTGTTCGACAAGCCGGCTTTCCACAACTGCATCGTCGGCGGCATGTTGCTAGCTGCCGACGGACGCAAGCTGAGCAAGCGACTAAAGAACTATCCCGATCCGGCTGATATGCTCGAAACCTACGGTGCCGACGCCCTGCGCCTCTATTTGCTCAACTCGCCGGCCATGAAGGCCGAGGAGATGCGTATGACCGAAGAGGGCATCAAGCAGAGCCTGCGCGATGTCATCATCCCCTTGTGGAATGCCTATAGCTTCTTCGTCACCTACGCGACCATTGACGGCTGGACGCCAGACAAGAGCCGCGCGCAGCCGCTCGACCACCGCCTCGACCGCTGGATTCTTTCGGAATTGCAGACCCTGCTCCGCGACCTCAACGCCGAAATGGAAGCCTACCGGCTCTATCGCACGGTGCCGGCGATGGTAGCCTTTATCGAGAAGCTGACCAACTGGTACATCCGCCGCAGCCGCCGCCGCTTCTGGAAATCCGAGGACGATCAAGACAAGCAGGCCGCGTACGACACCCTCTATAGAGTGCTAGTGACCTTCATCAAGGCCCTAGCACCGGTCTTGCCCTTTATCACCGAGAGCATCTACCAGAACTTGGTGCGCCGCGTCGATCCCGAAGCCACCGAAAGCATCCATCTGTGCGACATGCCGCAGGCCGACGAGCACTTGCGCGACGCCGCCTTAGAGCAACAAATGGAACTGGCGACGCGAGCCGTGGTCTTGGGCCGCTCGCTGCGCAGCAAGCACGAGCTCAAGGTGCGCCAGCCGCTGCGGCACCTCTATCTCCTGCCCCCCAACGGACACAGCCACCACGGGCTGGAGCAAATGACCGACCTGCTAGCCGACGAACTCAACGTCAAGGAGGTGGTGCTGGTGGAAGACGAGACCGAATTCAGCGAGGTCTCCTACCGGCCCGACTTCCGCGCCTTAGGGCCGCGCTTCGGCAAGCGGATGCCAGAAGTCGCCGACCGCATCCAAACCCTGACAGCCGAGGATGTACACCTCCTCGAAAGCGGCGGCCAGCTCTCCGTGGCCGGCGGCGAGATCGGACTGGCCGACATCGCCGTGCAGCGCCGCGAGAAAGAAGGCGTGGTGGTAGCCCTCGACAATAACCTCGGGGTGGGGTTAGATGTCCAACTCGACGACGAGTTAATCGCCGAATGCACTGCGCGCGAATTCGTCAACCGCGTGCAGAACATGCGCAAAGAAGCCGGGCTAGACGTCTCCGACCGCATCCACATCTGGGTACAAGGCGCGTCCGCTCTAGAGGAAGCGGTTCAGCAGCACCGCGAGTACATCGCCGCCGAAATTTTAGCGCTAGCCCTCCACACCGGAGAACTGCCCCAAGGGGCGCTCTTGCAGCAGGAGCGGCAGGTCAACGGCCACGATAGCACCATTGCCATCGTTAAGGCCTAAGCAGAGAGGGAAAAGTAAAATGAACGACCAATCCAAGCAGATGGACCAAAAAGACCTCGATTTTTTCAAAAAATTGCTCCTCGAAAAAATTGCCCAGACCTCAGACGATGTCGAAGCCATCGAAAACACCTCGCGCAACGACGCCCGGGAAACAGCCTCTGAGGACCGCTCGACCTACTCGCTGCACATGGCCGACCACGGGACCGACGCCATGGAGCGCGAAAAATCCCTGCTCCTCGCCCAGCGCGGTGGCGATTACATCGATTACTTAAACGAGGCCCTACAACGCATCGAGGACGGCACCTTTGGTATCTGCCGCACCTGCAAGGGGCCAATCGGCCGCGGCCGCCTAGAGGCCGTCCCCACCGCCACCCAGTGCATTAGCTGCAAGTCCAAGCGCGAGGGGGCGTCGGACTTAGAGTGACGTTCCTGTGGATCATACCACTGGCCGTGGCCATCGATCAAGCAAGCAAATTCATCGTCCGCGGCTCCATGGCATTGTACCAATCCGAACCTGTATTGGGCAACTTTTTCCGCCTGACTTACATCCACAACCCCGGCGCGGCCTTCGGGCTAAACCTGGGTAGCCCGCTTTTACACACGGCCTTCTCGTTCCTCGCCCTCGGCATCATCGTTTACCTCTATCGCTCGCTCGCCGAAAACGAGCGACTCTTGCGCTTAGCTCTCTGCCTAGTACTAGGGGGTGCCGTGGGCAACATCATCGACCGCCTGTACTTGGGGGAAGTGGTAGATTTTTTCGACTTCGGCCTCGGGGATTTGCGCTGGCCGATCTTCAACTTTGCCGATTCCTTCGTCACCGTCGGCGTCTTGCTCTTGGCCTTGGGCTACTCGCGCCGCGAAAAGACGGACTCCTCCCCAGAGCAGCCGTCCTCTCCTGAATCCGAAGAGGAAACCGTCCGGGAGTAAATTCCCATGGACCTCGCCGTCCCCGTCGAATCAACCGCCGAGCGGCTCGATCTTTTCCTCCGCACCCACTGTCCCCAACATTCGCGTAGCAGCATCCAAGCACTCATCAAGGCCGGAGCGATCCGCGTCAACGGCCAAAAGACGCGCCCGGCGTACTTGGTCCAGCCCGGAGACGAAATCGCCGTCGAACTGCCTGAGCCCGAGCCACTAGCCGCACGCCCCGAAGCGCTGCCCCTGTCCATAGCGTACGAAGACGACGACCTGCTAGTCGTGAACAAGGCGGCCGGCATGACTGTGCATCCGGCCCCAGGTGCGACCGAGGGCACCCTCGTCAACGCGCTGTTACACCACTGCCGCGACCTGTCGGGCATCAACGACGCGCTCCGGCCGGGAATCGTCCACCGGCTCGACAAGGAAACCAGCGGCTTGCTGCTAGTGGCTAAGCGCGACGCCGCCCACCGGACACTGGCCGCAAGCCTCCAAGCACACCAGATCGAACGCCGTTACGCCGCCTTAGTGTGGGGCGTCTTGCGCGAGGAAAATGGCCAGATCGAAGCCCCGATTGGCCGCCATCCCAAAAATCGCAAGAAGATGGCCGTGGTCGAGGATGGGCGGGCGGCGGCGACCCATTTCAGCGTCGTCGAGTACTGTCCTTTTACAACTTTAGTCGAGTGTCAGCTAGAGACAGGACGCACACACCAAATCCGCGTGCATCTGGTCCATATCGGCCATCCAGTCTTCGGCGACCCTGTGTATGGAGGCCGCGACCAAGCCAGAGGAGTTCGCCCCGAGTACCGCCGCCAAGCCAACTGGATGCTGAGCTTGATCAGACGCCAAGCCCTGCACGCACAAAAACTGCGCTTCGCGCATCCGACCACCGGAGATATGATGGAGTTTACCGCGCCCCTGCCGGAGGACTTGCAGGCCGTATTAGAGGCAGCGCGGATGGAGAGCGGATAGCGCAACGACTATAGACAACCGACGAGGAGGACGGCCTGTGGACTTTCGACTCAACGACGACGAGATGCTCGCCTTTATCGCGCGGGGGTACCACATCTTCCACCCCGCTATCGACGCGGAGATACACCAAGCGGTTTGCGCGCAAACCCGCGCTGCCTTTGTCGAGGGCAAAAATCCCGGCAACGCCATCTACGAACAGGTCCCGGCACTAGCACAGGTAT
>VXZF01000273.1 GCA_009845645.1 Gemmatimonadota bacterium
TCTTTATTTTATCGACCGCTAGTCGGCCCTTTCTAGCCTTCTCAGAGCACGCAGGGCCATTCTTTCGGCCGGATCGGTTTTGCGGGCCTGCCTGTAGTGCCAAATCGCGTCGCCTGTTTTGTCGTTTAGCAGGGACACCGCGCCCTGGATCGAGTATTTGCGAGATCGGAAGCGGCGCTCGATGCTTTGTTTTTTCCCTCCGTCCATGTCGAAAAGAGACTCATTTGCCTCCACCACCAAGTGGGGCAACAGGCTTGACAAAGCGGGCAGGCCCGCGCCCGTATCCCTGCGCCTGCGATCGGTAAAGCTTATATAGGGTCGATCGTCGGTGTTCAAAGGGCCAGAGCCGGCGTAGCCTGCAAAAGCGCGCTCGTCTAAGGCCAAGGTCCCTGCAAAAGACACCGGATCGGCCAGATCTACCTCTTGCAGAGATTCTTGCAAAGCCGCGGCTGACAGCCGTTGTGCCAATAATTCAAAGTCGATGTGTTGCGGCTGGTTTGCACCCAGCACAATGGAGTATTTGTCGGTCAGCCACAGAGTCGCGTGGGGGAAAACCGCGCGAAATGTTCGCAAGAGCATCTCGTAGTCGGCTACGGCCAGCCCGTGCAGGGGGATCCACTGGGCTATGAAGCCTTCTGTTTTGAGTCGCTGGCGGCAGAGCTGGTAGAATTCTTCCGTATACAGCACCCAGCTATCCGCCGTGCCCGGATGGGTCGCGTCGGCGATAATGATATCGTAGCGCTCTGGTGTCCGCATCACGTGGTTTCTGCCGTCGCCGTGGATTAGTCGGAGGTGATCCGTGCCCACCCTATTGAAGACGTAGTTGTTGTAGCGGGCAAAAAAATCGGCGGCCTCGACCACACCGGGTACGACTTCGACGCAATCCACCCGCTCGGGTTGGTGGAGCAAGACCGAATTGAGGGTAATGCCGCCCCCGAAAGCAATCACCAGGACTTGCCGGGGATCGCTGTGCAGGATCATCGGCAGATTGCCCAGCAGTCGAAAAATCTTGATTGATGCATGGTCTGTCGGCACTTCTCCCATGCCATTTACTTTGAGGATGCGGTTGCCGTGGCTCATTTGATGGACCGTTACCGTCCCAGCAGTACCCTCGCGATAATAGACAAGCTCGCTGTCTTTTTCTGTATTTGTAAACAGCGCGATAAAAAGATTGCTCGGCATGGCCCAAGTCAGCAGCAGTACCGCGCCGACAGGCAGGCCTATGGCTGGCAGCTTAAAACGGATACTGGCGTTTGGATGGACCAGTAGCAGCACCGCCCCTAGGGCGATGTTGGTCCAGGCCAAGACTTGCACCGAGCGCTCTGTGCCCAGTAGCGGAATCAACAAAAAACCGGCACCAAAAGCACCAGCGATAGATCCCAGTGAATTGACGGCATAGACCTTGCCGATTTTTGTGCCCAAGGTCTTTAAATTCGTAGCGTTGAGTTGTCCTACGAGCGGAAAGAGCAATCCCATCAGACAGGTGGGAATGAGCGCGATCGAGAAAACCAAGATAGCTGTTGCGAAAAGATAGCCCGTCCACGAGGTAAGCGTACTGAGATACGGAATGAAATGAGTGCTAACGCCGAATGCGCCGATGGAGATATGACCAAACAGGCCCAGGAGTATCTCAATAGCGCCGAATGCAATGAGCAAATCCGACCAGCGGCCGACAAAACGAGAGGCGATGGCCCCTCCGAGCGCCAGACCGAACAAGAAGGCGATCAGGATGATGCTGAGACTTTGGGCCGTGCTCAGCCCCAGTATCATGGTCAGCACCCGCGTCCACAGCACTTCGTATCCCAGAGCGGTGAAACCCGATGCGCAGAAGACCAAAAGCGTCAACTGCACCAGCCAGTTCGGCAGTGCTGGAGGATTCTTTTGCTCTGCGTTGTTTCTCTTGCCTGAACTCGCCCGGTATGGCTCGGCTGAGTCCGACAGACGGCGATACCACGCCAGGGAAAAAATCGCAATGAGGACGTTGCCAATAACGGCGACTGTAGTCGTGCCGCTGATACCCAAATACTCGATGATCAGATAAGCTGCGATCCCAACCCCGCAGGCGGCTCCGAACGTATTGGCGGCATACAAGGTCCCCACATTCCAACCCACCTGCGACATGTGCCGAGTTGCAAAGCGGATCAGAATCGGCAGGGTGCCCCCCATGAGCGTAGTGGGAATGAGCAGAACGAGGAAACAAAGCGGGAAGCGCATGAATGCAAAGACATAGGGCGTCGCCTCCAGTTGCAGGTAGAGCCAAGTGTGGATTTCGTCCAGTCCGCTCAGGATTAAGGGGAAAGTTAGCGCAAAGGCGGCGATACCCAGCTCGAGGAAGGCGTAGAGGCGCAGATTGTTCTTGCTCTTATCGGCCAGGCGCCCGAAGTAAAAGCTGCCCAGCGCCAACCCCGCCATAAAAGCTGCCAGGACCGTGCTGACCGCAAAAGCCCCGGTGCCGAATACGAGGACGAGCATTCTCACCCATACCACCTGATACACCAAGGTACAGGCACCAGAAAGGAAGAACAGGACGAGAAGGACGATGTGGGCACCGCGGCTCAAAATGGCAACCTAGGCAGTTTAATTGGTCTATGGGCCCGATAGGGTGTGTACCGTTTATTCACCAGACGAGTCGCTCCGCCAACCTTATTGTAATGACAAAATCAAAACTCTTAATCGCATTCCTTTGCCCGCTCTTTTTTAGCTGCGGCCAGCCCGAGACGGAGGTCATCGCCTTGGTCGGGGACGAAAAGATCACAACGGCAGAACTTCGCGACTTTGCAGAGCGGAGGGAAAAAAGAGCTATAAGAGTCGGCACTGCAATCCCCGATACGAGCGATCCGCTGCAACAGCTCATCGCCAGAAGGCTGCTGTTGCTAGAGGCCCGCAGTGTCGGTATGGCCACTGACACGGTTTTTGTGCGCCGGTTGGAGCGGCAGCGGCGAGACGCAGTGATTGAATCTTATCTCGAGCGCCAGGTTGACGCGAAAATCGTCGTGACAGCAGAAGACATTCTGCAGGAATACTATGATGCAAACTGGAATCGCGGTCTCAAGTTCATCTATTCTGCAAGAGCCACAAAAGCCGCCGCTGTAGAGGGCTTGGCCGCGGAAAAATCCATTTTGAGTCTCCCCGGTTATGTGCTCAAAGGCCAAGTCAATGAGCAAGTGGCCGACGAATTGTTCGCTCTGCCCGTAGGATCCATTTCCCCAGCTCTCCCTGTGCCGATCAAAGCGGATACAGTCTTTGTAGCCTTCAAAGTTCTCGATGAAAAACGCGTCCCTCTCATCGCCGTGCGGCAGCTTATTGAACGCCACCTGCGCTCCCGTATCGGGGCAAAGATGGATCGGGCGCTCGGAATCTCTCTGAGCGATAAACACGCCATCGGCACTGCCAAGGACAATCCATCGAACTTGCGCAAGTTCGATTCCTCGTCCGTTGGGCCCGACAGTGCCCGTATCTCCGATCTCTATTATGCCGCAGGACTGCAAAGTGGTATCGACGAGGAACCCGAGCTACAGGCAAAACTCAGAACCATCGCCGAGGATGTACTCCTGAGCTACTATCTGGAACAGATCGACGTAACCCCAGCAGAGGCGCGAAGTTACTTTACGCGTCATCCCAATCAATTTCCCGCCTATGAGGCCACCACCATCACCGAGATTGTGGTCCACAATCGCAAATTGGCCCAAGATTTGCGCCTAGCAATAACGCGGGGAGCCGATCCGGACCTACTGGTCCCCATATTCTCCCAAGACGTCGGAGCAAGCACAGGGCGCGTAAAGCTCAGCCCATATACCATGCCATCAATGCGCTACGAGCGCGCCAAAGGTATGGAGATCAACGCCATCGGAGGGCCGATAGAGTGGGCCGGAAAGTTCTCCGTATTTGTCGTAGTGGACAAAGCGCGGGAAGGGGGCCAGTGGGATCGGGCGTCGCAACGGCGGGCCGAGCGGCTGGCTAAAGAGGAAAAAGAGCGTCGGCACGTGGATGCCCTGCGACAGAAATTCTCAGTCCGGATATTGGCGAAGAGACCCTAGCACCTAAATCCCCACCCCGAACTCCACCTCGAAATCGCGCCATATCTCGGGAGCAATATCCGCCGTAGCCGCCTCGTAGGCTTCTTCGACTTGCGTCTTTGAGGCCGCACCGGGCAGGACAATGCTGCTGATGGGAGCCGCCAAGCAAAACTGGATGGCCAGATGGCGGATGTTCACGTCTCGTTTCCGACACCAGTCCCACATGGCCCGGGCGCGAACCGCCGGATGGAGTCCGCGTTCGGGGTATTCGCGGTTGTCAAAGTAGGCTGCCGAGCGCTCGAATACTTTTTCATCGCCCGTCAACAGCCCCATGCCGAGGGGACTAGCGAGAATGAGACCTACTTGGCGCTGGCGGGCGTGGGGAAATAGATCCGCAACTGCAGCCGTATTGAACAAGTTGTACTCTAGATACGTGAGGCAGATTTCTATTTGGCCGGTCTCGATCGCCCGGCAGTGCACGGCCGAATTGCGCGCTCCAATGCCGATGTGGCGGATTGAGCCCTCTTCTTTCATCTTTACCAGTTCATCTAGGGCATGGCCCGGAGCCAGTGGATCCACCATCCCTTCCTTGCTGCCAACGTCCTCGGGCTCGTCGTAGCCGTGGATGAGGACATTGTCGAGATAGTCCGTTCTCAAGCGCTTTAAACTATCTTCCACACTGCGCCGCGTTTGCGGCCCCGAGTGATCTGAAATCGTCTCTTTGGGGCCATTAGTAGTGACCTTGGCTTGCAGGTATATATTGTGCCTTCTGCCGCCAGCTAGAGCTTTGCCCCACCACGTTTCCAGTTCGGGGTATGTATCCAAGTAATTAAAGCCCAGTTCGAGGGCTCGGTGGATGCCGGCAATGCACTCGGCCTCAGTCCCACTGCCCCACCAAGCCCCGCCCAGTCCCAGAGATTTGGGCTGCATCCCAGTTTTGGCAAAAGCTCTCGTTTCTAGCGCTTGCATATTTCGCTCCTCATACTTCGCGACGGATTGGACTCCAAATTTTCTTCCGGCGAGCCGCTGTGCATGGCCCAGTAGCGGACGGGGATGTTCAGTGTGCCCATAGCATTCTTCCTATGAAAGTTCCTACGGCTCTACTAGGCGCAAAATCTGATCCGCTGCGACATCGGCCAGCGTCTGCACAGTGCCATCGGGCCAGCGCACCTCCATATCCACCCTAGCAACGGCACCCAAACCAAAGTGCAGGCGGTGGTCATGGCTGGAAAGGTAGCTACCGCCGGACTGGCGTTCCCGCACTTGGCGGTGGCCCCCAGCCGTGACGGCGACTAGGGTGCCGATTGCGTCGCGCTGCTGGCGGCCGATTAATTCGACTAGGAGCCAGTGGTTTTGTTTGTCGACGTCATTGCGCAACAGGCGCGCAGGACTGGCCACAGAGCAAACCAGCAGATCGAGATCGCCGTCGTTGTCGTAGTCGGCCAAGGCCGCGCCACGACCGACGTTGGGGTCAGCAAAACTGGGACCCAAAGTGGAGGAAATATCGACAAATTTCCTCGGATTCGGCTCGCTGGAGACTGCATCCCAAGCGTTAGCCTCATTGCGCAAAATCTGGTTGGTCTGGGCATAACTAAGCGTAGAGTCGATTTGTTCCACAATGTCGAGGACGTGGCCGTTGGCGACGAAGAGATCGAGGTCGCCGTCCAGATCGACGTCGAAGAATTTAGTGCCGAAACCTAGGGGATTGTAGCTGGGCTCGAAGAGGCCGACCTCAGCGCTGATATCGGCGAATTGGCCTTGGCCGTCGTTGCGGTAGAGCGTATTGGTCTCGTGGGAGAAGTTGGTGACGAACAGGTCCTGGTTGCCGTCGTTGTCCCAGTCGCCAAAGTCCACGCCCATGCCGGCCTCGGCGCGGCCGTCCTGATTGTAGCGGCCCCCGGCCGTCAGACCTGTTTCGACGAAGTGGGTCTGGCGGTTTTCATAAAGGAAATTTAGCGTGCCGTCGTTGGCCACGTAGATATCGGTATCCCCATCCCAGTCGTAGTCAGAAAAGGCCACGCCCAAACCAGGCCCCTCTAAGGTGATGCCCACCTCATAGGTGATGTCGGTGAATTGGTTTTGGCCGTCGTTGCGGTAGAGCAGATCGCTCGTTGGGCCGTATTCGTCCGGGTCGCAATAGGTGCGGATATCGCCCCGCTTGCAGATGATGTTGTTGGCCGTAGTAAAGTCCACGTAGTTAGCGACGAACAGATCGAGGTCCCCGTCTAAGTCGTAGTCTAGAAAACCGCAACTGGCACCCCATCGGCCATCGTCAACGCCCGCCTGTTTGGCGCTGTCGCTGTCGGCGAATTTTCCCGCATCGTTGCGATATAAAGCGTTGGGGCCAAAGCGGGCCACGTATAAGTCCTGATCGCCATCGTTGTCCCAGTCGGCGACGGCCACACCCGTGCCGTAGCCGCTATCGCCGCTGCCGGGAACGGCGTCAAAGCGGCCGTCGCCCCGGTTGCGGTAGAGCTTATCGGTCGGCAGGGGCTCGGGGGCCAGGCCGGTGAGATACGTGGAGTTGACCAAATAGATATCCTGCCAGCCGTCGCCATCGTAGTCCAAGAAAGCAGCTCCCGAGCCAAAAGTCTCTACGTAGAAATAGTCGCCTTGGGCACCGTTGTAGTGTACAAAATCCAGACCGGCCGTCTGGGCGACATCGACGAAGCGCAGGGACTGCGTCGGTTCTTCCCGGATACAGGCCACCAGCAATGGGAACAGCAAAAGGGCACAGACGGAGCGGAACATGAATCAGCGCAGTAAAAAGGAAACCAAGACGGCAATGCAAAGGCCCCAGAAGAGCCAGCCGGAAAGGGCCTGAAACAGGATCAGGAAGCGCACTTTGCCATGGGGACGCACGGATGCTGCGCCCGCAATAAAAAAAGTATGCAAGCTGAAAAGCAGGCACTCCACCAGGGGCAGCCGACGATCATCTATCAGCAACAAACGGTACAGCAAGGCAAAGAGCGCCACCCAAACCAAAGCGACGAGGACTAGACGCCCCAGGTCGGTGCCGTAGCGCGAACTCAGGTCAAAGGCGATGAGGGCGTAGCGCTCGATAGAGGTCCAGGGCAGGTGGTGGCGACGGCGGTCCAGCGACTCTATATAACAGCCGCGGGCATCCGCGACCATGCCGGAGAGGAGGAACTGGTGGCGCAGACCGGCATAGACGCGATCCAGATCGTAGTTGGCCTGCTCTGGGGGCTGGGCCAAGTGGCCGCGCAAGTGATCCCAGGTGGAGAACAGGCGCTGAAAGCGCGCGTTTTGCAGCAAAAGCTGGGCTCCAGGGCCTAGCAGTGAGTCGGGCATAGTGGCAGAAGGACGGAGATCCAAGCTAGGAGTGACTAGGTGGCGCAAGTCGAGGCTGGTGCGAAAAAGGGCATTGAGCAGGAGATCGTCGTCACTGTGGACACCAGTAAAGATCGCTTCTTTTGCGAAGATGCTGCCGTCGAAGACGGCCCCGTCGTCAAAACGGGCTTTTTCAAAGTGGGCAGAGTGAGCAAAAGCGATATTTGCAAAAGTCGCCCGCTGCGCAAAAGCGGCTTGCTTAAACGAGGTTTCCCCGGCAAAGCGGACGCTGGAAAAATCGGCGGTAGCGAATTGGGCTTGCCAAAAAAAAGACCGATCCAGAAAGCGCGCCCCGGCAAAGGAGACGGGAGCGCGCCAGCGCGCTGTTTTGAACGAGGCGACACCGGCAAAGCGGGCGTCGCTGAAATCGACTTGGCCGGTAAAGAGAACGTCCTCAAAATAGGCACCACCCTCGCAGTGCAGATGCGCGAAAGTGGCGTCGCTGAAGTGAGCCCCGGCGCAGGAAAATGCGGCGGCGAGGTGACTTTGGGTGAAGTCGGCCGTGGTGGTGAAGCGAGCATCTCTAAGGTTGGTTTTTTGCCTTATCTCGCATTCTCGCAGAGCAAAGGATTGCAAGAATTGCGCTTCGGCTAGAGAAAGGTCAGCGGCAAAGGTAGTGCGAGAAAAGATCACCGGACCGAGAAACACAACCTCGGCCAGCAAAACTTCGTCGAGGAAAAGCACATCGGCCAATTCCAGCCCCGCCCGCACGGTGTCGAGATTAGCCGCTAAGCTGGAGAGACGACCCTTTACGGCTGTTTGCCGCAAAGCAAGACGGCTATGGTCATTGGCCGAGCCTAGGAGATCCATTAATTCCCCGGCCTCAAGCAGGGTGTAGCTGCGGCCCGCGATAGTGGTATCGGTCGGAGCGCTCGGCTGGGCACCAACGGTCGTGGTCAGAGCGATTATCAGGGCGAGGACGGCCCGCTTCAGTTTAACCCAGTTCAACGTCCACATGAGAAATATAGATACTCTGTAGAGGTATCCGGTGCAAGCGGTCGGCTCTTTACCAGCGCAGCGCGTCGACCTTTTGAGCCGACCGCCGGAGTCTTTAGATTTTTGCGCTATATTGTCGAG
>VXZF01000140.1 GCA_009845645.1 Gemmatimonadota bacterium
ATATGTAGTATATAACTCAAATCTAAGAATAATATGTATTGACCGAAACTAAATCATTATATAACATATTTATCTTGAATATGAGTGCGTTAAATAATATACACTTCACTCTTCTCCTGAAGGAGGCAAATTCGATGAAGAAGAGCTTATCTGTTTTTGCGATTGCCTTTGGCCTTTCGGCCCTGCTCTCTGTGAGCTTGGCCTCTGAGGTCTGGGCTCAAGAAGAAGCGCAAGAAGACGAGGAAATGCTTGAAGGCGTTGTGGAGGTTGAAGAGTTGGTGGTGACCGGTTCGCGTGCTCAGTCGCGCACCGTAACCGACTCACCCGTGCCCATTGACGTCATTGGTGCCGACGAGTTCGCCAAGCAAGGTGGAGCGGATCTAGCTGACCTTGTGCGGAATGTCGTGCCCTCGTACAACGTCAATACCCAGCCGATCAGCGATGCGGGTACGGTCGTCCGACCGCCCAACATGCGGGGGCTGGCTCCCGACCACGCGCTGGTCCTAGTCAACGGCAAGCGCCGCCATCGCGCTGCGGTGATTCACTGGCTGGGCAATGGCGTCGCCGATGGCGCACAGGGCCCTGATTTGGCACCCATCCCGGCCATTGCGCTCAATCGAGTGGAAGTCCTGCGCGACGGCGCGTCGGCCCAGTACGGCTCGGACGCCATTGCCGGCGTGTTGAACTTTCGCCTCAAGGACCGTTCTGATGGTCTGTCGATTGAGACCAAAGTCGGTAGCTTCCAAGACGGCGAAGGCATTCTCGGCGATGGCGAGTTGTTTTCTATCGCTGGCAATCTCGGCTTGGGCAACGAGAATGCGTGGGCCAACCTCAGCTTGGAATACGGCAACTCGGGCGAAACCATCCGCTCGGTGCAGCGCAATGATGCCGCGGGCCTGATTGCCGCGGGCAATACAAATGTGGCCAATCCCGCCCAAATCTGGGGGCAGCCCTTCATCAGAGATGACCTGAAGTTCTTCGCCAACTACGGGGCGACGCTGAGCGAGAACCTCGACTTCTATGGTCACGCCAATTACGCCAGCAAGGAAACGGAAGGCGGGTTCTATTTCCGCAATCCCCATACCCGCAGCGGCGTGTTTAAGGGACCGGTGCTCGACGACGGGAGTCCATCCCTGCTAGTGGGCGATTTGGACGGCGTGGGTCAGGGCGGCGAATGCGCTCCAGTCCCCATAATCGACAACAAGCCGGACCAGGATGCTTGGCTACAGATTCGCGACGATCCCAATTGCTTCTCGTTCCTGAAAATGTTCCCCGGTGGTTTCACGCCCCGCTTCGGTGGCTTCACCACGGATGAATCCATCCTTCTAGGCCTGAAGGGTTTTGCGGCCGAGACGTTGGGTTGGAGCCTGAGCGCGTCTTATGGCCGCCACCACGCGGACTACTTCATCTTCAATACCGTGAATGCCTCAATGGGGCCCGATACACCGACATCGTTCAATCCTGGAGATTACATCCAGACGGATGTCAACTTAAACTTCGACATCACGTACCCGGTCAGCGACCAGTTTTTCTTGGCCGCGGGGGCCGAACGCCGCAATGAAGCATTCGAGATCGTGGAGGGACAGATCGAGTCCTACCTGATTGGTCAGCCGTTGGCCAGCCAAGGGTTCCAGCCCGCTACCAATGGTTTCTCGGGCTTTAGCAAGGTGGCCGCTGGCCGCTGGGATCGAACCAACACGGCCGTTTACGTAGAGGCGGATTTTGAGCCGATTGATCCGTTGGTGCTTTCCGTGGCCTTGCGCTCGGAGGATTTTAGCGACTTTGGCAGCACTACCAACTACAAGGGAGCCGCCAATTTCGCCCTTACGGACGATCTGAAGTTGCGCGGTAGTTATAGCACCGGCTTCCGGGCACCGACGCCCGGTCAGCAGAATGCCTTCAACATAACGACCGAGTTCAACTTCGAGAAGAACGACTTGGTCAACAACGGCACCGTGCCTTCCACCAGCCGCGCAGTTGGGCTGGTCCTCGGTTTAGATGGCGGTGGGCCGGCGCTCAAACCTGAAAATTCGGTCAACCTCTCCGGGGGCGTCGTCGTCAAGATGGGTGCCGTTAGTGCGACGATTGACTACTTCAACATCACGGTGGAGGATCGCCTGACAGTCTCGCAAGACTTCGCGCTGAGCGATGAGCAGAAACAGCAGCTAATCGACGAGGGTCTAACCAGCGCGGCCGGCTTGCAGGAATTCCGCTTCTTCACCAATGACTTCGACTCCGCCACCAACGGAATTGACCTCGTTGTGTCGGCACCGGTAGGTTCGGGGATGCTGAGCCTCGCCTACAACTACACGAGCTCCGAAGTCACCGACCACAACCCGGACGTTCTAGACGCGCTCCGGCTGCGGGAGTTGGAGGAGAATCTGCCCAAGCAGCGCGGGAATTTGACGCTGACTCAAGCCTTGAGCGAGCGTTGGAGCGGCCTAGGTCGCGCCAGCTACTACGGCGAATGGTACGACTCTGAAGACGATCAGACTTATAGCGGCAAGGTGCTGTTTGACCTTGAAACCAGCATCTCGTTTGATGAGGCCCAATCCGCCATCGCCATTGGCGTACAGAACATTCTCAACACCTATCCCGACGAGCACGAAAAAGCTAGGGAGCGGACCGGCAACAAGTACAGCCAGTTCAGCCCCTTTGGCTTTGGCGGCGCATTCTGGTATGTGAAGTATAGCTACAGCCGCTAGGAACGCCGAACGGCGATCCTACGTTATAACAGAAGGCCGGGTACCTGTTTGGGTACTCGGCCTTTTGCATCTTAACCTGAAGTGAGAAGCAAATGACCTCATCATACCGCGACGCCCTAGAACACATCCGTCGCGCCTTCCCCCAACCGGTATCCGACCCCATTCACGATTCGTATTTCGTGCATTCCATCATGCGCGCCCTAGACCAAGTCGATGACCTGAAGATGCAGTTGCCGACGCTTGGTCCGGTAGTTTCTGGCGATTTTGCCGAAGCGCAAAACGCCGAACTGCCCGCTGAGATGTCGTCGGTCGAGGCGGTCACCTCAGACCTCGTCAGCTACCTGCGTGGCATAACCATCTCCAGCCATCCCCACACCCAACAAAACGTCATCGCGCCCCCGACCATTCCCAGCCTCATCGGCGTCCTGCTCGCCTCGTTGCACAATCCCAACATCGCTTGGGATGAATACAGCCGCCTCGTCGCCTTGGCCGAAGTCGAATCAGTCGCCATGACCGCGCGGATGGTTGGCTACGACCCACAACAGGCCGGCGGCACATTCACCTTTGGCGGGACCGGCACCACGCTCTATGGGGTAAAGATCGGCTTGGAAAAAGCCTGTCCGCAGGCCATGCAAAAGGGCGTATCCGACGACGTGGTAGTGCTCGTTTCCGACGCCGGGCACTATTGCGCCCACAACATCGTCGGCTGGCTCGGCATTGGCACCGATCAGTTGATCGTCATTCCGACAATAGCCGAGAACGAAATCGACCTCGCGCAGCTAGCGGATGCAGCGCGAACGGCCTTGGGCAGCGGAAAAAAAATTGCCGCCTTTATTGCGACTATGGGGACCACGGATGCGTTCGGCTTGGACGACTTGCAGGCGATTGCGGCCCTGCGCGACTCGCTCGTCGATGAATTCCAACTCTCCTACCGCCCGCACATTCACGCCGACTCGGTCATTGGCTGGGCGTGGTCGGTGTTCAACGACTACGATTTTCAGGACAACCCCTTGGAGTTTCGCCCGCGGACCCTGCGCGCCCTCGCCGGAGCGTGCCGGCGCATTCGCCATCTGGCGCTGGCCGATTCCATGGGCATTGACTTCCACAAGACCGGCTTTGCCCCGTATATCTCCAGCCTCGTCCTCGTCAAAGATCGGGCGGATTTGCAGCTCTTGATGCGCGATCCGCAACAGATGCCGTACCTCTACCACTTTGGCGACCATCGCCCCGGCATGTACACCCTCGAAACATCCAGAGCCGGGACCGGCCCGCTGACCGCGCTGGCTAATTTTCGCTTTTTCGGCGAGCAGGGATTGCGCGTCGCACTCGGGCACATCGTCGAGATGACCCAGCTTTTGCGCGAGCACCTCGAAGGGCACGAAGCCATCACCGTGCTCAACCGCGACAACTTTGGCACGGTAACGCTCTTCCGGGTGTATCCACCCGACGTGGATACTTTTGCGATCAAGCGCCAAGAATTCGAAGACCCTGCCTACCGAGAAACGCTGCTAGCCCACAACGACTACAACCGCAAAATTTTCGACTACGTTCATGCGGAAGCCATGGCCGGACGCGGGGTCGTTATTTCCTCGACCGACTGCTACCGGCACACCCAATATCAGGAACCGATTGTCGCGCTGAAGTCCTTTATTGTGTCGCCGTTTGTGGATGAAAAGGACGTCGAAGTCGTAGTGGCAAAAGTCTTGGAAGCGAGAGAAAAATTCGTCTGAAGCCGCTAGTTCTCCGGCGTCTTTACGGCGTCTCGGATTTCGCGGATGGTTCCTTCCAGCCGGTCTAGCCGCTCGTTCACGTCTTTTACGTCTTCTTGAATTTTCGTCACGATCCCGACCTGCTCTTCTAGCTCCTCGACCTTCAAGGAATCCTCGTCGCTTACGAGGATGCTCGTCAGCGTCGCCGTAAAAACACCCACCAGCACCATACCCGTAATCACCAGAAAAACGGTGAGGATTTTGCCCGAAGCCGTCTCGGGATTGTGGATGTCGGCGTACCCGCCAGTGACCAGCGTCGTAAAGCTCCACCAGAGACTCGCCCAGAATCCCGAACCAGACTCCATGCGCTCCAAGCCCATGAAAATGAAGGCCCCAAACACGAGCGATAACATGCCGTACAGCAGGGACCGCTTGAGGAGCCGCACGTCCAACGTGGTGCTCAAGTGATCCATGCCCCGCCAGAAAAACAGTGCGATGCGGAACAATCGCAACGCCCGTAAAATTCGCACGGCTCTGAGCAGACGCCCCAGGCGAACGATACCTATGTCGCCGGACGCGGCGATGACCTGTACTGGGGGCAGCGGAATGGACGTTATGAAGTCTATCCAGTTGTTTTTCCAATACCACTTTTTAGAAGCGGCAAGCCGGTGCTCAAAAAAGAAGTTGGCCATGAAAAGGGTGCAGCAGATCACGTCTATGATCCAGAATATCCACAACGTGCCAACGGAAAAATGGGGTTCTATTTCCACAACGGGATTTTCGTAGTGCTCCCCGAGGTGGATGACGTCCGCTTGTGTTAGTTTGCCCTCAACTACCTGTCCAGAAACAAGAGCACCAGATCCAACCGCATCCACTATGTGAATGTTTACCCGCTCATACCCTTGTCCCCCGTTCAAAACGTTTATTCGATGTAGTCTGCCTTCTACTACTTCGGCTTTTGCAATGGCACCGGTACCTGTAGCTCCTACGCCAAGGAAGTCGACGGCCAAAATTGCGATCAGAAAAAGAATGAGAAAAAAGATGATCAGGTCTTTGGCTCGCACCCGTGCGACACTGCCTAGGACTCTAGCTTGTTCATCCATCAGGTGTTTCTTTTGGCGCGCCTGCTCAATGATCCTGACCTTGTCCTGCAATTTCTCTTTTTCGTCGTTCAATCTGGCGATCTGCGATTCCGCTTTATCCAGACTCAGTTCGTATTGGCCGTGCCGTTTGCTCAGACTGACCGTTTCGACCGTTTCGATCATTTCGCCGAGTTCTTTTTCTTGCTCGACTAGCTGATGGTCAATCCTATCGATCTCCTGCATTACCACGTCTTTCATCTTGGTAATGCGTTCGAGCGAGCACGATTCGAGGCGCCTTGATAGTGACATAGTGCGTCGTCCTGTATAGTTTGCGGGTTGTCGATCCCTCTTAGAATAGCCCCTTGATCTGCCCTGCTTCGTCGAGGTCAATCGACTCGGCTGAGGGTTTCTTCGGCAAGCCGGGCATGGTCATAATATCGCCCGTCAGCACCACCACAAAGCCAGCCCCAGCCGAGACCTTGACGTCGCGGATCGGCACGTCGAAGCCGCGCGGCCGTCCCTTGAGTCCGGGATCGGTCGATAGCGAGTACTGGGTCTTGGCGATGCAGACGGGCAGGTTGCCGTAACCTTCGTCCTCCAGCCGCCTGAACTTACTCCGCAGCATCTTATCCCCCATGATGTCATCGGCGCCGTAGATCGCTTGGGCGACGGTGCGGACTTTGTCCCAAAGCCGCATGTCGTCGGGATAGAGTAGCCTGAAATCGCTCTGCGTATTTTCGGCTACCTGCACCACGGTGCGGGCGAGGTCTTCGGCACCCGCGCCGCCGAGAGCGTGGTGATGCGCGGGTATGATTTCAACGCCGAGGTGCGCGCACTTGTCGCGGATGCTCTGGATCTCGTCGTCGGTATCCGTGGCAAAGGCGTTGACTGCGACGACGACGGGCAAGCCGAAGAGGCGGATGTTTTCAATGTGCTTTTTGAGGTTTTCGACGCCTCTTTCAACCGCTCCGACATTGGGTTTGGCGATGCTTTTGAGCGAGGCACCGCCGTGAAACTTGAGCGCACGCACCGTGGCCACCAACACTACGAGGTCCGGGGCTAGGCCGCTTTGGCGGCACTTGATGTTGGCGAATTTCTCCGCGCCCAAGTCCGCGCCAAAGCCGGCCTCGGTGATGGTGTATTCGGACAGGCGCGTGCTCAGGCGGGTGGCGGCGATGGAGTTGCAGCCGTGGGCGATATTGGCAAAAGGGCCGCCGTGGACTAACGCTGGATTGCCCTCTAGGGTCTGCACCAAATTGGGGGGGCAGGCGGCCTTGAGCAGCACCGCCATGGCGCCGTGGACCGCTAGATCCTCAGCGCGAACGGTTTCGCGGGAGCGGGTCTGGGCGACGACGATCCGGCCAAGCCGCTCTTTGAGCTCGGCTCGCGATTCGGACAGGCAGAGGATGGCCATGACCTCCGAGGCGACGGCGATGTCGAACCCCGATTGGCGCGGAAAGGAGTTGGCGGTTCCCCCTAGCCCGATGACGATGTCGCGCAGTGCCCGGTCATTTATGTCGAGGACGCGGTTCCAGACGATGCGGCGGTGATCAATGCGGCGCACATTGCCGTGGTGGATGTAGTTGTCGAGAGCCGCAGCGAGTAGGTTGTGCGCGGCGGAGACCGCGTGGATGTCGCCAGTGAAGTGCAGGTTGATGTCCTCCATCGGCGCTACCTGAGCATAGCCGCCGCCCGCGCCGCCGCCCTTCATACCGAAGCAAGGCCCTAGCGAAGGCTCGCGCAGACAGACGGTGGCGCGCTTGCCAATGCGGTTGAGCGCGTCGCCTAAGCCGATAGTGGTGGTGGTTTTGCCCTCGCCCGCCGGAGTCGGGTTGATGGCCGAGACGAGGATCAGCTTGCCGGTAGTAGGTTCGTCTTCGAGCTGCTGGTAGAACTCCTGCGAGATCTTGGCCTTGACGCGGCCGTAGTGTTCGAGGTGTTCGGAGCCGATCCCGAGCTGGGCGGCCACATCGTCGATGGGGCGGAGTGAGGTCTGGCGAGCGATTTCGATATCGGGTAGCAAAGTGGACTCCTGATTTGAATAGGTCGGTCTATACGCCGCAAAACGCGGAAAAGCCGCCGTCAATGGGCACGATGGCACCAGTGACAAATGTGGCTGCGTCCGAAAAGAGCCACAGGGCCGCGCCTACTACTTCGTGCGGGTCGCCGAAGCGGGTCATGGGGACGTTTTTGAGAATAGTCTCGCCGCGATCGGTCAGCTCGCCGCTTGCTTCGTCGAGGAGCAGAAAGCGGTTTTGCGCGGTGATCATAAAGCCCGGGGCCACGGCATTGACGCGGATTTTGGGCGCGTAGGTCGTGGCCATGTGCACGGCCAGCCAGCGGGTGAAACTATCGGCCGCAGCCTTGCCGTTGGAATACGCCAAGGCCCGCGATAGCGGCAGCCCGCCGCCGATTGAGGTGATATTGACAACGGTTCCATCGCCTTTCGCAGCGAAGACGCGGCCCACGGCCTGCGAGGGCAGGACGGCGCTTAGATAGTTGAGATCCATCACCATCCTGACCGCTTCTGGATCAATATCAAAGAATTCGAGTTCCGGGGAAGTGGTGGTATCCTTGTGGCTGCCACCGGCCCCGTTGAGCAGGAAGTCAACCGTGCCAAAGTGCTCAATGGTCTCGGCGAGCGCGGCCTCGACGCTGTCTTTGCTGACGACGTTGCACTCGACGGGGAGGACCTTGTTGGGAAAGTCTTGGTTGATCTCGTCGGCTTTGGCGCGGGCCGCCTCTGGAGAAATGTCCCAGATCGCCACTTCAGCACCCGCTCGGGCGAGGCCGCGGGCGATCTCGCCGCCAATGGCACCGCCAGCGCCGGTCGCCACGGCCTTTTTGCCGTGGAAGTCAAAAGTAGTCAAGGTGATGCCTCTCCTTTTGTTAAAATTCAGTCGCTGAGCCGTAGCGCCGGGGAATCGTCAAT
>VXZF01000360.1 GCA_009845645.1 Gemmatimonadota bacterium
AGCGGGCCGCGGCGCTGTATTTCGTCGGCTTGCTCAAAGGTGCGGTGTCGCCCGATGGCAAGCAGTGGACCTTCTTGGAGGAGCCGCTTTTGAACGTGGGCCGCACTGGACTCGACAGCCACAACATCGCCGCGTACGATGCGGAAGCCGGTCAATACGTGGCCTATTTGCGCGGCCATCAAGATCGCCGCCGCATCGTGCGTCGCACCGAGGGCGCGAAGTTCGGGAATTGGTCGCCGCCACGCCCGGTATTTGGCGCAGACCCGCAAGATCCCATAGACGACGACGTGTATGCGGCGGGCTATTGCCGCTATCCCCACGGCGGCTTCCACCTGATGTTCCCAGCTATGTACCACCGCTGGACAGCCACGGTAGATGTGCAATTGGCGACTAGCCGCGATGGCTTGTTGTGGAGCCGGCCCGAGCGCAAGCCCATCATCTCCCCCGATCCCGAAGGGTACGGCATGATGTTTGCCTTCCCGGAATTGGTCCCGCTCGACTCGGAGACGTGGGGCGTAATGTTCTTTGGGCAGTACGACTTGCACGACTGGGGAGAGCGGTACGACCCGGGCCGCCCTGGGGAATGGCGTTGGGCCACTTGGAAGCGGGATCGGCTGGTAGCTCTGGAAGCGCTGGTGGAGGGGCGCGTAACGCTGGTCGAACGCGAGTGCGAGTGCCGCGAGTTGACGCTCAATTTTCAGACGCAAAAGGAAGGCGGTTGGATCAAGGCCGAGCTGGTCGAACCGCCTGCCTCGCCGGCCGCGCCGGTGCGGGCTATAGAGGGCTTTGGGGTAGAGGAAGCCGACGTGCTAGCTGGCGACGAGTTGGCTAAGGTGGCGACGTGGCGGGGGAGCAGCGATTTATCGGCATTGTGCGGCAGGCAGGTGGCCATTCGCCTGCACATGGGGCGGGCGAAGGTGTTTGCGGTGGGGATGTAGTATAGGGACAACATCCTGTGGTTGTCCGATCTACGGGACTGTATTATATATTAACCGTTTAACCATCGTTTCCATTGCGCGCCGAGAAAGGAGGGATTTTAGCAAAGGCGAGCAGCATGCTTTTTGTCGAGTTGTTTTACTCTAAAACGAGGAAAATCACATGAGAACGCATGCAAAGATGCTTTTGGCAGGAGCCTTGGTGTTCCTCATCAGCACGATTGCTTGGGGGCACGTGGGGACCGAGTATTTTTATCCGCAGGTACCCGACCCAGCCTCTATGGTCATGGATGGCAATGACGACGACTGGGACTGGCTCGACCGAGAGGAATTTGCCATCACCACAGATCAGATGTTTGGCCAGCACGGCGAAGAGATCTCGCGCGAGGATTTCAACGCGGCCTTCTGGATGGCGTGGAGTGCGCCGCCGGACAATCAGTTCTACTTCTACGCTGTGGTGGCCGACGACACGCTCAAGATGCTCGAATCCGATCAGAAGCGCTGGTGGTCGGATGACATCATCCAGATCACGTTTGATGCCGATCACTCGGGCGGCGACTTCTTAGGCGAAAACTTGGACCACGTATTTAACGGCCAGCGCTACCACCTCCGCGTCAATCCTGGGCCAGGTCAGCCGGTTGCGTACAACAGCCAACTCGAATACATCGACCTGCCAGAGATCGGTTGGAGCTCGGATATATACAACGGCGAGCCAACGCCTTGGTTTGAAGTGGGCTGGACCTTGCTGCCGTCGGGTGCCGAGCACGGATCGACTAATGTCACGTGGACCATGGAATTCCGCTGCGCTCTGTGGGATACCTATGCAACGACGCCCGAGGAGAGCGTGCGCCACGTGTTCCAAGAAGATCAGGTGATACACGTCGGTCCCAAGTTCAACGACCGCGAGCCAGTGGCCTCGGATGAAGCATCGCCGTTCCGGCACAATGTGCTGGTCTTGGGAGCGGCCGCCGCGCAAGATCAAAAGGGCGATCAGATGCTCGATTGGATCGGCTTAGGTACCGACGAGCCGACGGCCGTGGAGGACGTCTCATGGGGGCGGATTAAGAGCCATTTGCAAGGCCAGTTGGATTGAAGTGTGAAAGAAAACAGTAATCTGTTAACGCGAGCGGTGTCGGAAGGAACATGCCGACACCGCTTTGTTATTTGGTACCCCTTTAGGACTCGCTGCAAGAGCCGTGGTCAGTTTTAATGAACATTTCCGCGCTCGATAGTGCGATCATTGTAGCCTACCTGCTCGTAGTCGTCGCCATAGCGATTGTGACTAGCCGCCGCGTCCGCGGCACGAGCGACTTCTTCCTCGCTGGACGCAGTATGCGCTGGCCCTTTGTCGGCGCATCCATGTTTGCCACCAACATTTCCGCCGAGCAGTTCGTCGGCCAAGCAGGCTTGGTCTTTGTCGTAGGTTTGGCGGTGGCCAACTACCAACTCGCCGGGGTGTTGGCCTTTGTGGCGATGGGAGCGGTTTTCCTACCCATATACATGCGGCTGGGTCTCTATACCACGCCGGAGTTTTTGGAGCGGCGCTACGGGCCGGAGAGCCGCCGGTTTTTTTCTTTGATCACTTTGGTGAGTATCACCTTTGCTGGGATTCCCGGGTCTCTGTACGCCGGCGGGCGGGTGATGGAGGTGCTGTTTGGGTTTGAGTCGATTGTGCCGGGGGTGTTGATCTTGGCGCTGGCAGCCGGTCCGTACGCCATGGCCGGCGGTTTGCGCACCGTCATCTTGACGGATTTTATCCAGTGCTTGCTGCTGGTTGTTGGGGGTGTAGCCATGCTCTGGATGGGGTTGGGCTATCTGGGAGGCTGGGGCGTCTTTGAGACGCGGATACAGGAGCTACAAGGGGCGGATAACTGGGACATGCTGGCGCTGATACAGCCGATCGACCATCCCAACGTGCCTTGGACCGGCGTGGTGCTGGGTCTGACGATACATGCCTTGGCCTTTGGTGCGACCAGTCACGTCATGGTACAGCGCGCCTTGGCGGCCCGCAGCGTCCACGAGGCGCGGATGGGTGGGCTGCTGGCCGGGCTATTGAAAGTGGTGGCGGTCTTTATCATTCTGATTCCCGGGCTGATGGGCTACGTCATGGCGCAGGGGGCGCAGCCGCTGATTGAAGTCTCTAGCCCGGATCAGCTCTATCCGGCGATGGTGCAAGCCCTGCTGCCGGTCGGCTTGGTGGGCTTGGTCTTGGCCGGGTTGATCGCGGCGTTGATGAGTTCGCTAGACTCGGAAATTTGCGCGGCCTCGGGCCTGTTTGCCATGGATTGGTACCAGCCCTATCGGCCTGCGGCGACCCAGCGGCGCTTGGTATGGGCGGGGCGCATCCTATCCGCTGCTGTAGTTGTCATCGGCGTGTTCTGGGCGATTGTGGTCATTCCGCAGTTCCGCTTTCTCTACGAATATCTGGCCAAGTTTTCCTCCTACATACCAGGTACTATTGTGGCGTGTTTCTTATGGGGCATGGTGTCGAAGCGGCCCACGCGCAAAGGGGCTTTTGCGACCCTGATCGCTGGTTCCATCTTTGGCGTCTTCCTGTGGCTGGTCAACGACTCGGCGGTGCTCAATCGGCTGGTCTGTGGCGAAGAGGGATTGGGGTTGGCCTTTTTGGAGATGCACTTTCTGCACGCGGCCTTCGTCATTTTTGCCGTGGCGAGTGTGCTGCTTTTTGGCTTTAGCTTTGCGTTTGGTGATGAGGGGCCGGTGCTCTTGGAGCAAGGCGACGAGACGCTGATGCCGACCCGGAAACAGGATCGGGTTTATTGGCTGGGAGCGGTAGGATTGCTGTTGGTGTACGTCGCGGTGTATTGGTATTTCTTTTGAGTTGCCGGATGACGGCTAATCTAACGCAACGAGATAACGGCACAGCGCCTTCCCGCGTTCTGAAAGATCATTGTACAGGGCGCGAGGCATTTCTCCATCCCCTTGGGGCCGACGAAACCAGGGTGCGTAATAGCCGACGCTCGTCATAATGCGCATGTCTTCAGAGGTGTTGGCTGTGCCGCCGTGCCAGCAGCGTACGTCCCGGATCAGGGCCGAGCGAGCCGGGGCACAGGCGATAGAATTCTGCATATAGGCGGGTTCGTCTGCGAGGCTGGGGATGGGATGACGCGAGCGGTGGGTGCCGCGGATGAAGCGCGTGGCTCCGTTTTCCGCGCTAAAATCAATCATGGGAAAGTTGACCACGACAAAGGGCGTGGGCAGGTCCATGATGGTGACGCGTTGCTCGGGGTCGTTGATCACGTCGGCCATGTCGCGGTGCAGGTGCTGGATTTTTGCGCCGGGCAGGGAATAATCGCCGCCGCCACCGCTGCACGTAAACTGGTCGCTGGCAAAAATGGCTTCGACGATGGGCAAAATGGTCGGCAAGTCCACGAGCATGGCCCATTCGGGATGGTGGCTTTGCGAGCCAAAGGAATAGCGCGCAAAGCCCCGGTTGGCATCCTCCAGCGGAATGGCGGCGGTCTGCTCGGCAACGACGCGGTGTGCGCCTTCTGTGAGATAGGCGAATTGTTCGTCAGTCAGGGCGTCGGTGACCACGGCAAAACCGTCGCGGTGAAAGAGGGCGGCGGCGCGGTCGATGGCGTCTGGGGAAACAGGTTCGAGGGCGAGCATGGCATCTCCGGTGTTGTGGGGCGGGGATAAATATGCTATTTAGCTTTGTGATTTGCGAACCGCTGTCATACACAAAGGGAGAAAGAAATGGGAAATCGTCCGCAAGTACTCATCGCCTGTAGCGAGCGGGTACGCCACGGTTACCTGCCGCCAGAGGAACTGACGCGCCTAGAGCAGGTTGCCGATTGGGCGTGGTTTGCCTGCGAGGGCGGCAACATTTACCAGGCTAGCGAAGACGCCGAGGCCATTGCGCAGTTGGCAAAGGAATTGACTGGAGTGGATGCGCTCGTCGTCTGCCACGGTGCGCCGAGGGTTAATGCAGCGGTCTTGGAAGCCTCCCCCCGGCTGCGCTTCATCGGCGAACTGGAAGGCGACCGCTTTGCCACGCGCATTGACTTGGATGAGGCGTGGGCGCGGGGCATCCGCACGGTCGATACGACTAACGGCTCGTCCTATCCGGTGGCCGAGTGGGCTTTGGCGCTGACGCTGATTGCCATGCGCAATGCTGGCGCGCTCTTCCGCCGCATCCTCGATAGGAATACTCAGGACCGGTCTACCATGCAGCCGATGGCTGGGATGCTCACAGGCAAGCGGGTGGGGTTGATCGGCGGCGGCCACATGGGGCGGCGGCTGATGAAGCTGTTGCGGCCCTTTGAGGTTGAGCTGTGGGTGCACGATCCGTACTTGTCGCAGGAGCTGTCCGAGGCGTTGGGCTTTTTGCTAACGTCGCTGGACAATGTGCTGTCGCAGTGCGATGCGATTATCTGCGTTGCGCCGCTGACGCCGCAGACCGAAGGCATGATTGGCCAGCGCGAGTTGGAGCTCATTCCGTCGGGAGCGATTTTGGTGAACGTATCGCGCGGGCCGATCTTCGACTCTGCGGCTCTGATCGAGCGCCTCAAGCGCGGCGACATTGCTGGGGGCTTTGATGTCTTCGACCCGGAGCCGATCCCGGATGACAGTGAGATTATCGACCTGCCCAATGTGTTTTTGACCCCGCACTTTTCTGGGCGCGTGGGTGACGAATACCCGCATTTCTTTCGCCTCATGGTCGATGAATTGGAGCGCTTTTTCGCGGGCCACCAGACCTATTTTGACCTGACGCCGCGCGCGCAGGCGAATCGGCGTGGGGATCAGCCGGGATAGGGGGTTTTATGGGACATCCCAACGTACTCTACATCTTCACTGATCAGCAGCGCGTGGATACGCTGCGCTGCTATGGCAACGAGCAGATTGAGACCCCGGCGCTCGACGGGTTGGCTGCCAATGGCTTTGTCTTTGAAAACGCCTATGTGAGCCAGCCGGTGTGCAGCCCGGCGCGGGCCACTATGCTGACTGGACTGTGGCCGCACACTGCCGGCGTGCCCGCGTGCAATGTGCCGCTGCGCGCCGAGGTGCCGACTTTTGCCGAGATGCTGCCGTCGGAATATCAGACGGCCTTTATGGGCAAATGGCACTTGGGGGATGAGATTTTTTCCCAGCACGGGTTTGCGACGTTGGTCGGCAGCGAAGACTCGTATCGGCGTGGCTATTCCGCGCTGGAGCGGCTGGACGTGCTTAGCCCGTATCACCATTTCTTGGTCGAGCGGGGGTTTGCACCCGATGCGGAAAACCTCGGCCAGCGCGTGTTCTCGCGCCACGCTGAGGCGTCCATGCCGGAGGAATACACCAAGGCGGCGTTTTTGGGCGATCAGGCTGCGGAGTACATCCGCCAGAGCGGCGACGCGCCGTTCGCGCTGTGCGTCAGCTATCTGGAGCCACATCCACCGCACACTGGGCCGCTCAACAAGTACTACGATCCGGAGATCTTGCCGACCGGACCGAGCTTTAGGCAGCCCCCGCCGGACGACGCACCCTTGATCGTGCGGCTGATGGCGGCCTTTTACTCGGCCTCGGAAAACTACGGGTTGGACTTGCAAACCGAGGCTGGCTGGCGCAAGCTGATGGCTCGCTATTGGGGCAATGTGACGCTGGTGGATCGCTCAGTGGCCAAGATCCTCCAGGCTTTGGACGAGAGCGGCAAGGCCGACGACACCATTGTGATTTTCACGTCGGATCACGGCGAACTTATGGGCGATCACGGGATTTTGGGCAAGACCCTGATGTACGAGGAGTCGATTAAGGTGCCGTTGCTACTGCGCGCGCCCATGTTGGATGTGCAACCAAGGCTAATCGGCGGCCAGTTTAGCCACATCGACTTGGTGCCCACGCTGCTGGACTTGCTGGGGTTGGAAGTGCCGGACCATTTGCAGGGGCAGAGCCGGGTGTCGGTGCTGCGCGGCCGCGACGATTTGGCGGCCAACGACGTGTTTGTCGAGTGGAGCGGTGCCGACGGCCATCCGCCGGCCTCAATCGGCGAAGCCGAGCCGAATCGCAGCTTGGTGCATCCCCTCCGCACTATTGTCGCGGCTGATGGCTGGAAGCTCAACCTGTATGGCAAGGGTCAAGGCGAGCTATACGATTTGAATGCGGATCCGCACGAGTTGGAGAACCTATACCACCGGCGCGAACACCAAGCGCGGATCGGCGAACTGCGTGAGCGGATTCGCGCTTGGCAGGAGGAGACCGGCGACGAGGTGGAACTGCCCTAATTATCCAACCGCCGCACATGAGACCATACCTAACGAGGTACATGGTCTCAAAGGATCGGCAACTCAGCGCTTGCGGGCTTGGATAGCACCTCGCAGCCGCGATTAGTGACGAGCACGTCTTCTTCGAGCATACAGAAAGCGTCAGCGGTGAAGAGTCCGGGTTCGATGGTGAAGACCATCCCCTCTGCTAAAATCACCTCGTTTTCAAAGGCGATAAAGGGCGGTTCGATAATCTCCAGCCCCATCGCATGGCCGATGCCCGTGACCTTTGCGGCATAGTCGGCATGGCCCGAGGCGCTCATCGTCGCCTTCGCGGCGTGGACCAGATCGGAGATGGGGACACCGGGCCGGGTGGCCTCTATCGCCGCCTGCAAACAATCGTAGACGACGCGATAGGCGTCTTGGTGTGCAGCACTAGCCCGCCCCAGCGCGAACATCCGCGTATAGTCTGACCAGTAGCCCCGATAGACGCCGCCGGCGTCTTGGGTGATCATTTCGCCCGCGGTCAGCACGCGATCAATAGGTCGCCGCAGGGTGCTATTGGCGACCCGGATGTCGTCGGGTATATATGGAGCGAGGGTGATCGAGCCCGGCATTTCGGCACCGCGCCTGAGGTGTTCGACCGCGAGCAGGCGACAGAGCTCCCGCTCGCTCATCCCCGGTTTGACCTCCTCGAAGAGGACCTGATACGCTGCATCAGTGATGGCCACTGCCTCGCGGATGCGCTCCACTTCGGCGCTCGATTTCCGGGCGCGCAACTGCCAACATAGGGCGGACGCATCGACAAAATCAACATGGGGCAGGTTTTGCTGCAACTGGTCGAAATCTTCGCAAGGCATCCTGAGCGAGACTATCCCGCCGAGTTCGGTGCCAATGCGGCCTTCTTCCAGCCCGAGTTCGCGCACGGCGTCGGTAATGGCATCAACACCCTGGAGAATATGTTCTAATGGGAAGGTTCGGATGCTTTTCATCCAGGAATCTTCCTCGCACATACAGGCTTCTTGCGGGGGCACAATAAGCAGTGGTTCGCCCTCCAGCGGCAGCAGGGTGAACATGGCCGTGTACTGGTGCATCCAGCGGTGGGTCACATGGCCCGTAAAGTAGCGGTGATTGGCCTCGGTGGTGACCAGCACAGCGTCGATACCGCGCTCCGCCATTAACACCCTGAGCTTGCTCAGCCGCTGTTGGTATTCTTTG
>VXZF01000653.1 GCA_009845645.1 Gemmatimonadota bacterium
GGGGTGAAGGACCGCCCATCTGCCAAAGCGGTCAGGGCTTGATCGACAATGGTCGTCATGCGCTCGCCGTGCGACAAATCCTCACTGAATTGCACGCCCTCGGTAGTATGGACTTCGATGAGGGGGTCCCCCTCTTTGCCGTACTGCTGGAAAACCATGGCGCGGGTGCCGATAAAGCGGAAGAAGTGGTCGCCGCTGCGCACTCCTGACGGATAGGCGTAGCCGCTTTCGATAACGCCGGTCACGCCCCCATCCGTGCGCAGCATCCCCAAGCCAATATCCTCCACTATACGGCCGTGAGTGGCATTGGACATGATAGCACCGACCACGTGTATCGTCTGCTCGCCGACAAATTGCAGGAAGGTGTCAATGCCGTGGGCCGCCTCTACGGCCCAACTGCCGCCGCCGGAAATGGATGGGTCGTTGTGCCAAGCCGAAGGCGTCGGGTCGTAGCGCGAGGGCGGGCCGTTATTGAGACGGCAGCTATACTGGACCACATCGCCCAGCGTGCCGTCAGCTAACAGACGCTCCACCGTGGCGACAATGCGGCTGGCGCGGTTGGGCAGAGTGAGGGCGCTGAAGACCCCGTGTTTGGCCGAAGCTTCGGCCGCGGGGCGGAGCCGAGCAGCGCAATCGGCAAAGGGTTTGTCGAGCAAGTAGGGGATGCGCCGCTCGACGCAGGCCTGCACGTGATCTGGCATTTCAATGTGCTTGCCAGCGACTAGGGCTGCATCGGGCTGTGCGGCGTCGAGGCACTCGCCCGCCGAGGCAAAGCCTGGACATTGAAAAATCTCTGCCAGTTGTTGGCGTGGGCCTTCTTCCCCATCCATAACCCCGATTATATCGTGCCCCAAGGCGCGGATGGTCTGGCCGATGCCGCGGCCGTGGTGGCTGTATGACAAGATGACTAGGCGCATAGGTCGGCCTCCTGCTGGTGGCGCAAGGTGAGCAATTCGGAGTCGGGCAGTTCGACATCGTCGTAAGTGATCAGATCGTCCTCGGGGATGTCGCGGGTGAGCACGGCTCGTTGCGACAGACCTATGGGCAGCAGGTTGCCAGAACGGGCGAGAGCGGCTTTTTCCAACAGGCCGTACGCGCAATAACCGCCCTCGCCGTCGAGCACAGTGCCAGCGGCGAGGGGCTTTTTGGCCGCGGTCACGACTTCGGCGTAATGGCCGATGGGGTGCCCCGAGGTCTGGCCGTCGAGGGCGATGCGCGCTGCGCTGATGGGCATTTCGTGGCCGACCCAGTGCTGCGGGCGGTAGATCATGCCGTAGCCGCTGCGCTGGCCGATAATCATGCCGATGATTTCGCCGTACGAGCCGAGCGATTCCATGGCAAAGGACGTGGCTCCATCGACGACGCAGTACAAGCCGCCGCGCAGACCGCGCTCGACGGCCTGTTCGTCCTCGTCGATAACACTGACCGCCTCGACCACGCCTTCCGCGTTGAGCAGGCCGCCCTTGCTCCGATGGCACAAAATGTCGGGTATCTGGCGCAAGTCAGACGCGGGGAAGTGCATACCGCGCACATCGGGCACGAGGCCGCTCATATTGGCCAGACAGGCCATTTCAATGGCGTGCTTAGTGCCGTCTAAAAATGAACCAAACATCTGGGCGTTGTAATCGCGTCCGGTAAAGCCGTACAGGCGCGGCACATCGTCGGGATTGGCTTTGCGGAAGGTGGTCTTAAAGCGTGTGCCCTTGCCAGCGGCTATGACCCTGAAGCCGAGGGCGCGAGCCCAGTCCCACAATTCCAGGGCACAGGCCGGCTCGTCGCCGTATGCGGCGCTGTAGAGCACGCCAGCTTCATCGGCCAGTTTTTTCAGTTGGCTGCCGACGACTACATCGGCTTCCACCGTGACCATGACTAGGTGCTTTTTTTGCGCGATGGCATAGCGGGCGTGAGCCGCCCCGGCCTCGACGTTGCCCGTGGCCTCAATAATTAGGTCGAGGCCGCTCTCCATCAGGGCGCGGGCATCGCCGGTGACAGCATAGCGGCCTGCCTCCATGGCCGCATCAATAGCCGTGGGGTCGTCGGCTGTGTCTATCTGATCGTCGGGAATCTGGCCCCGGCCGTACGCACGCCGGGCTTTGGTTAGGTCCAATTCGGCAATGGAGGCCAAGCGCATGCCAGGGGCGTGGGCCAGTTGCGAGGCGATCTGGGTGCCAAAGGTGCCGGCCGCGATGAGGCCGATCTGAATAGGTGTGCCCCTTTGGTCGAGTTGGCGCAAGCGGTGGTACAACATGGTCTGTCCTTTCTCAAGAAGCCGTCTTGAATACTACGACTCGGAAGGACGACAGCCAAATTTTCCGCTTAGACTCAGGACGACGGATTGGCACCCGCCGCCCACTCGGTTTTAGCGATGCGCATATCGCAGACAGAGCGCGCCTTGCTGCCGGACGACTGGGCGATGTGAGCCACGACGCGGAAGCCCACTTTGGCAAACGCGGCGCGACTGCGGGGGTTGTAGTCGGCAATGTCGCAGGCGAAAATAAAATCAGCCTTTTCCTCAGAAAAACCGAAATCGACCAACGCGCGAATTATTTCCGTCCCCAAGCCTTTATTCCAGCACTGCTTCTCGCCAATGGACAGGTCAATGCGGCGACAGTCACTGCCGGGATACGCCTCGATAATCCGCGACAGATTCATGGCCTGCAACCAAGCCTCGGCGATGGGCTGGCCGTCGAGCTCGGCGATAAAGCAGAAGGCGGCTTGCGAGATACCGCCGTAGATGCGCTTGATCTGGTCGAGTGTATAGGCCGTCACATCTGAGCCATCGGCGTAATACAACACGTCGGGATCTTGGTTCCAGCGCAGCAAAATGTCCCAATCGGCGTCGGTCATGGGACGAAGGTGCAGGCGGGGCGTGTGTAGGTGGATGGTGTGACCTTTGAGAGGCATAGCTATGTCGCCTAATCGGACGCAGTCGGTGGCCACATTCCCTCGACCGGATAGGCTTCGTCTTCACCGGGCCAAGGAGGCATGGTAACGGCAATCGCGGCGAGCGGCTCGTCGCCTAGGGCGCGGAACTGGAAGTGGGTGCCCAGCGGAATGGTCAGGCAGACGCCCGACTCGACCACCACGATTTCCTCGCGGTCGTTCTGCCGCCGCCACATTTGGCCGCGACCGGCGAGGAAAAACCAGATCTCTTCGACCGTGCGATGGGCAACGGCCTTCGACGTCTGGCCGGGTTGGAGTTCAAAATGCGCCATGCCGCCGCCTTGCAGGCCCAATAGAATGCGCACATCCGAGCCGTCGGGGGCAGTCACGTCAGGGGTGGCAGGCAGTTTTTTAGTGTTGAATTCCAAGGTCGGATTCTCCTACTCAGTAGAGGCTGACAGGTTCTCGCCCTAAAAATATCACGTTCAATACCTGCGGGAAGGGTTTCTTTCTACTATTTTCCCGCAAGAAGCCGTTGTGCAAATACCTGCCGACGAGCTTGACCCTCCATCAATAATACCTATTTATTTCCCCTATACGATTCGGAGACGATCCCATGCCAAAGCTAAACATTGTCGGTGCCGGTACGCCCACCCCCACTCGCGACCGCTGGGGCACCTGTTTCATCCTCGAAATCTGCGACCAACGGCTGATGATCGACTGCGGCCCGGCATCGACCTTTAAGATGCACCGCCTGGGTATCCCCTGCACCTCGGTGCACAACCTGTTTTTCACCCACCTGCACTCCGACCACATCTCCGATTATCTCTGCTTCCTAATGACCCGCTTCGACCAGTGCATCGGCACCGAACCCGACCTCCACGTTTACGGGCCTCCCCCAATCAAGCGCATCACCGACGGCATCTGGAGTCCCAATGGCCTCTTCTGGTACGACGTGATCGCCCGCACCAATCATCCCATGAGCGTCCACGCCTACCAGATGCGCGGCGGCGTGGGCGATTCCAGACCGGAACCAGTGGTCCACACAACCGAATACGCCGAGGGAAAAGTGGCCGCAGGAGAAGGCTGGACCTGCTATGCGCGCGAGGTCAAGCACGCCCAGCCCTACATCGAATGCTACGGCTTCCGCTTCGAGACCGAAGAAGGCGTCGTCGCCTTCAGCGGCGATACAGCGCCGATCGAGTCCGTAGTCGAGCTAGCGCGGGATGCAGACCTATTCGTGATGGAGGCCGTGCATCGGGAGGAGAAGATCCAAACCTTCCCCAGCGTCATCTCCGAAACCGGCACCCTAAATGCCGGGCGCATGGCTGCCGAGGCCGGTGCCAAGCGCTTGGTAATCAATCACCAGTCAGTAACCCTCGATCCCGCAGAAGAAACTACCCAAGGAATCGCCGAGGTAAAAAGCGTCTTCGACGGGCCTATGTACTGGGCGCGGGACATGATGGAAGTGGCCTGGTGATCGGTTCAGAGTCATGGCGTCCTTCCGCTTCGTCCGCCTCAACGCCACCATGTACCCAGCCAACGAGCTGGAGAGATCGCTGTACGCCAAGTTCGGTATTGAACCCGAATACGTCGAGGAAGAGGACCCGCAGGAACTCATTAGCCAGCTAGCTGGCTGCGACGCCGTCGCCGTCGTCTCAACCGGCTTGCCCGCGGCCGTGGTCGCATCGCTGGACCGTTGCCGCCTGATCTCCCGCCTCGGCAACGGCACCGATAAGATCGCCGTGGAAAAGGCCACGGAATGCGGCATCATCGTCTCCAATGCTCCCTTCTTCTGCGCCGAGGAAATGACCGACCACATCATGGCCATGCTGTTGTCCTTAGCCCGCCAACTACCGAGGATGGAACAACTCATGCGCGCCGGCCACTTCCGCCAAGCCCGCGCCGAGTCCATCCAGTTGCAGCGGCTCTCCACCTGTGCACTGGGCATCGTCGGCTTTGGAGCCACCGGCGAGATGGTCGCCCGCCGCGCCAGGGCCTTTGGCCTCCGAGTCTTGGCCACGCGCAGAAACTTACAGGCACCCCTACCGTCAAACTTGGAAGTCGAAATGGTGGACTTAGAAACGCTACTAGCCGAGTCCGACTTCGTCTCCTTGCAGGTTCCCCTAAACGCGGACACATATCACATGTTCGACGAAGAATTGCTGCGCAAGATGAAACCGGGCTCCTACCTCATCAACACGTCTCGCGGTGCCTTGGTAGATGAAGATGCGCTGGTGCGGGTATTGCGGGAGGGGCCATTAGCTGGTGCAGCACTAGACACCTACGAGTGGCTCAACGTGTTCACGGACGAAGATCAGACCTTGCAGCATCCCCTCATGGAACTGGACAACGTCCTGATGACGTCTCACGTCTCCGCTCACTCAGTGCAGTCTGGCGAAGACGTGGCGCGCACGGGCGTCTACAATCTGGCCTCCGTCCTCAAGGGCCACTGGCCAGCGCCGGAAAACATCGTCAACCGAGGTGTAGTGCCGAGGTATCCGCTGAAACCACACGATGCGGAACTATACGCAAGCGCGTAATCGCATCAGTATCCCCCCAAGAAAGGAATCCCATGCGCGTCATCCTCTTTGTCCTCGACGGACTGCGGCCCGACGGCTTGCAACAGGCCTCCACCCCCCACGTCGATCGCTTGATCAGCGAGGGTGCCTGCACCTATACAGCCCGCACCGTGATGCCCTCGTCCACCTTGCCTTGCCACACCTCCATGTTTCGCGGCGTGACCCCACAACGGCACGGCATCCTCACCAACACTTGGGTGCCCCAAGTAAGACCCGTGCCCAGCCTAGTCGACGTGCTGCACCAAGCTGGCAAGCGCACGGCCTTCTTCTACAATTGGGAGCAATTGCGCGATCTGGCCGACCCAGGCTCGCTGGACCGCTCGTACTATATGAACAATTGCCACGAGCCAAACGGCGATGAGGACTTGGCCGACTTGGCCGCGGCCACGCTGCGGAAATGGACTCCCGATTTTGCCTTTGTCTATCTAGGCTGCACCGATATAGCCGGCCACGACCACGGCTGGATGTCGGCCGAATATCTGGCCACTATTGGACGGGCCGATACAGCCATTGGCACGGTGTTGGAAGCAGTCAACCAAGAAGAGATCGTGGCCATCGTCACCAGCGACCACGGGGGGCACGAGCGCACCCACGGCACGGAAATGGACGAGGACATGACCATTCCGTGGGTAATCTCCGGTCCTGCGGTATCCCCCGGACGGAGCTTGCAGGAGCCGGTGAGCATCATCGACAACCCGACGACTATTGCCGCTTTGCTGGAAGTGGCACCGGCGCAGGATTGGGCCGGACAAGTGGTGCGGGAAGCCCTCGCATAGCGAACTAATCTCAGCGGTAAAAGGGCGGCGGCCTCAGCAGGCACTTGATGACGTGGGTGCCGGCGCTCATGTAGAGCACGCCGGGATTCCCTTCGGTTAGGGCGTAGAGCTCGGGCAGGGGCGGATCGTTGAGATAGGTCAGGATGCGGGACGAGCCGTCTATGCGGAACAGGTCAAAGCGCGTCAGGCCGTAGATAAAGCCGTCAGAGGCGCAGATCAGCGGGAACATCTCCACCCCTTCGGGCACGCCCATCAATCTGGTACCCTCCGAGCGCAAGGGACCTATCACCTCTTCTACGACAAACCGCTCCGGGTCGAAAACGAACAAGCGGCGATTGTCCGTAGTGCCAAACACCAACCCCGAGGGGTGGACGGCTAAGCTGGTGACCGTGTTGGCTCCTTCCACCGGCCGCAGTTGGCAAATGCGCTGTTTCGTCTGGGGATCAAAGACGAATAGCAAGCCGTCGCGGGTGGAGATCTCCGAACCGCGTCCCCCGTAAATGCTGGTGCCACCATACACATAGCGCCGGTCCGCGGCCACGCATTGCACGCTTTGCTCGGGGTCGAGGTAGATTTCCCTATCATCGAGGCCGGTATCGGGATCGTACGAGGCCAGGGAGCCGCCGGGAATGCCGTAATTGCTGCGGTTGGCCACGTAAATGCGACCGTCGGGGCCGGTCACCACCTCAAAGGGCCGGTTCTGATTCTGTCCCAACGGACCCCAGTTGCGCGGATTGCTGTCGTGCTCTGAGCCGGGATTCCACGGCTGACTCGGGTCGTACACGCCGATGTTGGAACCGCCATAGCTGCCGACGTAGAGCTTGTCTTGGTGGGCGTGGACGTGGTAGAGTTCGCCGCCAGACCAAGTGTAACCCAAATCCTCTATGGCATCCGTATCGGGATCTATGGCACACAAGTGCATGCCGTAAATATTGGTGCCGTAGATTTTGCCGTCAGGCCCCCTACCTAAGGCACATACAGCGCTGCCGAGGCTGCCTTGATAGACCTCAAAACTGCGTTCTTCCTGGGTGCCGGTATTGGGATCAACCATAGTGGCGCGGCCTTCCCCGACTTGGGCGAAGACCAAATAGCCGTCTTTGCTCAGCCCCGATATGCCGGCGAAAGGACCTTGGCAAATGGAGCGGATGTCCAAGGTATCGGCGTCGATGGCCACTAATTGATCCCCAGCCCAAGCGTACACCACCCCGCGATCACTGGCGCGACCATTGCGGCCCAAGGCTAAGGGCACGAGCGCCGCGCCAGCAACGGGACTGTCGAGGCGGGCCACTTCGGTGAAATCGGCGCTGAGTACGCGCACTTGCTCGCCAGCCACCAAAAACAGGCGATCCCCCTCGGATACAGCACCTGCAATCCCCTCGGCTCCGGGCGGCACATCGCTCAACTGACCGCTTTCCACATCGTAGATTTTGGACGGGACGGCCGGATAGCCCATGAGCAGCAGCCGGCCATCGGGTAGCAATTGGATGTTCACTAGGCGGTCTGTAGGCGGTGCAAACGGGCGGCAGAGTTTGTCAAAGCGCCGCTTTTGCGGGTCGTAGCAAAACAGCTCGGCTAGTTCGTGACCGCCCATGTACAACAGGCCGTCGCGCTCCTCAATGCACAGGAGACGCTGATCGCCAGGGGCGGGACTCCCCAGACTGCTGAAGGTGCGGGCCTGAGCGTCAAAGACCATGAGATGGTGGCCGTGGTCAGCCGACAGGCCGGACATGATCTGAGCGTAAATAGTGCCGTCTTCGGCTTGGAAAACGGGGCCGTGCTCGCGGCAGGGCATGGAAAAGACTTCCAAGCTGCCGGTGTCGAGATCGTTGCAAAAGTAGTGGGCCCCGTCCTGGGAAAATTCGGCACCCCAGGCCAAGGTGTGCCCATTGGCAGGGTCATAGGTGATGGAAAAGCCGTTCCACACAGCACCGACAAAGGGAATGCCCAAGTCGTAATAGGCCACGCGCGGGCGCAGAGTCGGCGGTAAGGTGGGAGCGCGGGAGGTGAGCGGTTGCATGGAGGCTCCTGCTGTTTGCGGGGGGCGAGGTTGGGCGGCCTCAAAAAACTGTCAAAATCCCCCACAAGTCCAC
>VXZF01000672.1 GCA_009845645.1 Gemmatimonadota bacterium
CCCTAGAAGTACAAAACAGCGAACTGAACGCGCACAAAACAATTCCCTCACTTTATGGGCGAAATATAGCCCGTTCTCCCCCAGAACCTCAACCCCAGAAAATCACATTGCCGACCATGCCGGTAAAGTGATCGACGAACAGGAAAAGGCCCCCCGGCACGATATGCCCAGCAATCATGCCCATGAAAAAGGGGCGCGTCTTGCGGTAGAGCGCCACGCCACCGTAGCGCAGCACTGACACCTTGATTAGCCACGCCAAGAACATGTCGAACCACAGGTGATCCATAATCCCGGTCGGGCCAATGGGGTAGCCGAGGGGATGGAGAGGCCACCAGACGTAGTACCAGCGCGCCAGCATCAAGAGCAGCATCACGCCCGCTCCAATCCCGGTATTGATCCAACCCCACAAATGCGGCTCGCTCGGCGTGCGAATCAAGCCAGCGGCATAGTCGTAAAATCCGTGTTTACCCCCGGGTATTTTCAGGTTGAGCGCCCCGTACGAATAACCCAGTTCCATAACCACCCACATCGCCGAGACCATCCCGACGGCCATAGCCAAGAGCATCGTCCAAAACAGCGGGCGTTTGGAACCGCCGAACCCCTCACCCAGCTTGAGGCTGTTAGCGGCTGACGTCATGGCGAAACTGCGCCCATTCGTCCAGAAAAAGGTCGTCGCCAGCACGACCATGCCCTGGGCACCGATGGCCGACGAGCCAACGGCGGAGACGACGATGGCGGCCGGGCCAACCGGGACCGAACCGTCCGAAAGCCCCCCTTCGGCGATTAGGCGAGTAAACCCTACAAAAAGCGCAAAAGTGGTAAATAAAAAGGCTAGGACGACCCAGACGGGCAGGCCCGCTAGCGCGAGCCACGCGACCATCACTGCGCTGCTGCTCAGCAGGACGAGTACAGCCGTCCGGTAGGAGAGAATCTCGCCGGAATCATCCACCGTTGGGTCGCCCCACAGGGCCTTGCGGCAGACCGCCCACAGGTGCTTGCGGGCCGCGAACAGGCCAAACAGAAACAGCACCAACATGCCGCCCATCGACTGGTGGACGAGGATCGGGTCGATGATCGAGTGCCCACCTCCCAGCATCTCCGAACTAGTGACGCCTAAGACGGCAAATGTGGTGCGCAGGGCGTTGGCGAAGAGGTTGAAAAACCACAGACTGAAGGCGATTTCGGTCTTGAGAAAGTAGAAAAAGCCCAAAATGTTGAAGCGAAATTTGAATTGCAGTTCGGACAGGTTGTCGAAGATGGGCAGGATGAAGTGGATGGGATCGACATTGGTGGCAATGGGCACGGTCTCCGGGAAGTAGTTGTGTAGCCCGTGCAGGGTGCCCCAGATGGCCGGCACGGCAAAGCCGGTCCACATCACCGGATTTTTGAAGAATGGGGCAATGCGGTCCCCCCCGGCATCCTGCTCCGTGAGGGCCATCGGCACCTGGACCAGCGGATAGGTCAGCCGCTCATAGTCGTTCCACTGCTTGCGCAGAATTGCCATCGCGGCAATCATCGCCAAGAACAAAGCCCACACGAGCGGTGCCCAGCGCAAGAACATCGGCAGCCAGCCGGCCCACGGGATGGACCGGCCCTGCTCCAAGCCCTCGTAAAAAGGCCACATGACCGCTAGGTCGCGCGGCTGCAACCAGTCCGCTATGTGGGGCTGGATGAGCGTGTGCCAGTCGTTTTCCGGCGTGGCATAGTAAAAGGGGGTGAGGATCGTGCCGATGAACCGAGCGGCAAAAAACACCGGCAGGGGCGAGGCCATGACCATCATTATGTAGATGAGCAGCAACTCGCCGCGGTTTAGCCCCGCTCGCGGATGGACCAGCTTGAGCAGCGGGTTGATCAAACCGGCGAGAAAAAAGAGCAAGAACAGGGCACCAACCGTGCTGGTACCGAGCGTCATGTACGAGCCGCGCAGAAAGAAGACCCCATAGGAGTCGCCCGCGGCTACGAAAAACGTGAACAGGCAGCCGAGGATCAGCGCTTTAGGCGTGAAAACTCGGGCCGCTGGGGGTCGCAAGGATTATACCCCGCCGGTGGCAGCGAAGATGCGGACGAAGACGATCGATTGCTTCTGGGTTTGCTCCGCGAAGAACTGACGCTCTAGCAGGAAACCTGCGTTCATGGTCAGCTCGTACCCCTGATAGGACGACACATTGGTCAGCAGGGCCGAAAACACGAGGCTGCGGAAGTCATCGATATAGCTCGGCGACGCCTCGGCTGGGCGCTCGATTAGGTTCTCGAAGAGGCTGAATTCAACGCCGAAGTCCAAGAGCGTCTTCGGCAGGAGCGCGTACTGGCCCAAAAAGAAAAAGCTCTCGGTCAGTTCGTTGGATTCCAAACCGGCTAGCGCGGTGGGCGTTTCTCGCTCGTACATGCTCTTCCACTTGGGATAGAGAGCGAGCCGGTCGCTGGGGCGGATGGCGTAATCGGCCTTGTTGATCAGACCCAAAAATGAGCGGTCGCGCTTTAGACTGCCCTGCTCACCGAGCTGGTTGAAGCGCTCGTACTTCAGCTTGCCCTCGACGTTCAGGTTGGCAATGCGAAAGTAGCGGGCCCGCACGTATAGCGAGTTGACAAAGGTATCTTGGTTGTCGAGCGGATCGGCAAAATCCGTCAGGCCGATGGGGTCGCGCCAGACGATGCGGTCCTCGGGCAGATTGTCGGCCACTAGTTTGGCGTGTTCAAAAAGGGATATGTCTAGCCCAGGATAGGATTTTTCCAAGGTCAGTAGCCCGTAGAACGAGCGGCTCTCGCGGTCGCTGCTCAGTTGGTGCTCGGCGAGCCGACCAACGGTCAGCCGGGAGCTCTCAGTGATTTTCAATCCCCCGTACGCGTTGTACCCGCGATGGTCGCGCTCGTAGGGGTAGTCGGGCAAGCGGTCGTCCTCAAAGCGGTCGATGATCGTGTTGTTGTTCATGTCCATGCCAAAGAGAAACTCTGGCGGATCGACCTGATAGCGCAGGAACGGCTCGACGTAATCTGGGCGGCTGTTCTGGTTTTGGTTGAAGTCGGAGATAAAATCGTTGTTCTCGTCCAGCCCAGGAAAAATCTCCGTGTCGCGGCCCTGCGAACCGCCCTGGCCGCCAAACCCTTGACTCTGGCGGTAGCGCTGCCAGTCGGTGTAGCGGTCCTGGTCGTCGTTGTCATCGACAAACTCAAAGAGGTTTTGGGTCTCGCTGGCGTAGTCGATGACCCCGCCCGGGTCGGCGATAAAAGCCGTAGTGCTGTAATCGGGATCTATGGTGAACACCTCTCCGTACGCAAAGAAGGGGTAGCGCTGATACGAGGCCGTCACGTACCCGGCTTCGGCCGTCTCCTTGTACGCGGGCAGCTTGCGGAAATTTTGGTTGGGGAAGCGACGGAAGCGGCGGTTGAGGGCCCATTCGGCCCGCAAGTCGAAGTGGGCGAGGTTGATCAGTTCCAAGTCCATACCGATCACCTCGTGCCCAGTTGGCAGGCCGTAGGCAAAGCGCACAAAGGTCTGATTGGAGCCATCGGTGATCTCGTCGCGGGCCTGGGCCACCGGCAAGAAGACCTGCTCGCCCCGGGCATTGGTCTGGAGGTTGGAGGCGATCTCTATGCGGTAGTCGTTGGACACCACCAGCTCGAATTCGAGCTTCTTGGCCTCGCGGAAAGTGCCCACTTTTTCGGTGGGACTAAAGTCGTTGCGAATGTCGTAGATAAGCTCAATTACGTCCGAGCCGCTCACCTCCAAAATGCCCTCGCGCCGCACGCCACCGCGCACCAAGGGCACGATTTCTGGGTGCAGCTCCCCGTCGATGATCACCTGATCGACGAAAAACGAGGCTCCGGTTTCCTCGGATTCGGGCGAATCGTCGGCAATGCGGATGATGACCCGTTCGACATTGCCCGTGTTCTGCGGGCCGGTCAGCAGGCCCTTGAGCGAGTTGTCGCCGAGGCTCAGCTCGCTGCTGGTATTGGACACATTGACCCACGTCAGGCCCAGCTTGGCGAAATCGCCCACTTGAGCTACGCCGCGCGCGCCGAGCAGGCGGGTCGTGTTTTCGATCGCCGAAGCCCCCCCCGCCTCGTTGAGCGCGGTAAACCCCGGCGCGTTGAGCCGCGAGCCGAGGAGGGTCAGCGCGTACTTGTCGGCGAGAAAATCCCACTGCAACCCGTTGAACGTGGGCTTGGAAAAAGTCAAGGGGGTGAGCGTCGTGCGGATAGCATCGCCCACCGTCAGAGAAGTGTGGAACTGGCCGTGGCTGGCCGACGAGATGACGAGGCTGTCGAACCATCGGCCAAAGCGGGTGCCCTTCAAGAGGGCGCTGCCCTGGCGCAGGGGACTGGTTTCAGTCCAGTCGTAGATGACCCAGCCGCGATTGATGTACTGGCCGAAGAGGTTGTAGTTGCGGGTGCCTTCGAGCAGAATGTTGACGTAGCGCTCATAGTTGTCGCGCGCGTAATTGCTGTACTCCCAGCCGCGCCACTGATATTCGTAGTACAGGTTCTGCGGCAAGTACCACTTGCGCCGGTTGGGTGCCAAGGCACCGGGATGGATGCGCACCCCGCGAATCCCGGGTTCCTCAACTGGCCGAAAGCCCGTAGATAGCTGGGCGAAAGCCGTGGACTCCGAGAGTATAAACGCGCACCACAACAGCAAGATCGGCCCTCTGCTACAAGGGGTTGTCAGCCTCATGATCCATCTCCTAATGGGGAAAAGCCCGCCTAAGTCTGCGAGCACCATCGGCTGACAATATACGCCCCGTCCCCACTGCTTACCAAGTCAGAACCGCGCTGTCGCGCCTGCAAAAAACAGATTTTTTTGCGGCAAATTTGTTTCGCTTGTCTATATTTTTTTGTTTATAATGTAAAATCACCTCATCCTGAAAGGAGGTTGCACAGCTTGCTGAAAGACACTTCCCATATTCCTTTTCCTTTCTCCATATCTTCCAATCAAGGAGCGTACATAATGAGAAAGTTCGGCTTTTTCGCCCTGTCTTTTGGGCTGGCGTGCCTATTGAGCACGGCTGCTTTTGCCCACGTAGGCGTGACCGTGTTCTATCCTCAGGTGCCCGATCCGGCGGCCATCACCATCGACGGCAACGACGACGACTGGGGTTGGTACGACCCGGCTCTCGCCCTCAATCAGCCCGATTTCTTCGACCGAGCCAGCGATTTCGTCGAGTTGTCGGACTACGATTTTACCATCCTCAATGCTTGGTCGGCGGAGCCAGACAACAAGTGGTACGGCTTTGCGCGCTTTGTCGATGACACCCTCAAGTACGATTCGCCCGTCAAGGAGTGGTGGAAAGACGACTGCTTGCAGATAACCGTGGACGCCGATCACCTCGGCGGCAATATCCTCGGTTCCGACCTCGAGCAGATCGCCAATGGCCAGCGCTGGCACATTCGCATCTTCCCGCCGGCTGGCGAGTCTCTGTTGCCCAATCAGACCTGCTTCTTCTACAGCCAGCTAGAGTTCATCGACTCCACAGAGTTGCTTTGGGGAGTGGAGCCGGAGTTTTTCGAGGCCGCATGGACCGTCCTGCCAGCAGGTGCCGAGAACCTGACGGTTGGCCCGGTTGAGTACACCTATGAGTGGCGGGGTGCCCTGTGGGACATCTGGGGCCTGAGCGAAGCCGAGAGCACGCGGCACACCTTCGCCGAGGACGACGTGATTCACCTCGGCTATCGCCCGCTCGACGCCGACCGCCCCGGCGGTGGACGCAAGCACTCCATGTACATCAACGATGGCAGCCAGTCTCAGGACGTCGACGCTTCGCAGATGCCCGACTTCTGGGCGCTGGCGGCAACGGAGACTAACGTGGAAAACGACACTTGGGGCCACATCAAAAACAGCATGTCCGAACGCCTCAAGTAGCAGTTCAGCAGTATCTGTTCCGAGGGGAAGGGGCGCGTGTGCCCCTTCCCCTTAATCATTTGCGTCGCCCGTTCGGGCGACGGAGAGCATCTTGCGGAGACTAGCAGGTGAGAAGCCGTCTGAAAATTCTTAAAGGTGCAATCCTGGCCTGTGTTGTGCTGATAGGTGTTTGTAGCCCTGGGGCAGCGCAAGAGTGGTGGCAGCTCGGCGGGCAGGGCGGCGTCGCGCCAGCGGACGTGGCGGACTTCAGCCTGATGATAGACGACGCAGTCGCTTCCCACGCACTCCAGCCCTTTGAACTCGACCCGAGCGAAAACATCTTGCCCCAGCTCGGCCCCTGGCAGCGCTGGCGCTTTCCCACCGACCCGCAATTCCGCTCCGGCCACCCGCGCTTCTGGACGGACATCAACCACGACAGACTATACCAAGCCACGGAAAGTTTTCTCTTCGTCGATGGGGATCCAACCACATACATAGAGCGGCGGGACTTAGCTGGCATTTTCTATACCATAGACTTGGGCACCCAAGTGCCCGTAGAGCGCTTCGTCTTTTTCCCTCCCGAAGGCGTCAGTCCCGAAAGCGACGAGCCTTTCAGGCCCAATTACATCCTCAAGTCCTATAGTCTGACGGCCGCCAAAGCCGAGACCGGCATTATGCAAGAGGAGCTGGCGCGCGGGTTCGTCTGGCGGGGCGATGGGCCGTGCTGCCCGCTGGCCATCCCCCTCGGCTACGAGGAGCGCAATGCCGACGTGATGACCGAAATCGCGTTTCCCACCCAATACCTCCGATTCTTCCGCCTAATTGCCATTCCCGACGGATTTACCCTGTACGGCGACCCCATTGTCACGCGCTCGGCCTTTGCCGAGATGGAAATCTACGGTCGGGGTTTCGCTCCGCAGGCGACCTATGAGTCGCAGGTCATAGATTTGGGACGGGAGGTCAACTTCGGGCAAGTGCGCTTAGCGGTGAGCAAATGGCGCAAGGACGGGGACCAACTGCTGCCGTCCGACGGCCCAACCCGCGCCCAAGTGGAAATCCGCACCGGGCGCGACGACACCCCAACGGCTTATTTCGGCTTTGACGATCTGGGTGCCCATGTAGAGGTAACCAAGAAGCAATGGGATCGACTGATACCGCTAGAGACGCGTGGCGCGACCATCGCGGTCGGCTTTCGCGGTCCGGTGGCCGAAGATCTGCAAAACTGGAGCTTCTGGTCGCTGCCGTTGGAGGGTTCGGGCCAGCATCCGCGCCTGCCGTGGGGCCGGTACTTCCAATTGCGCGTGCAGTTAGAAACGGACGGGCTGTGGGAATTTGCCCGCCTCGATTCCCTGCAAATCGAGATCGCGCCCCTGCTAGCCGACCGAGTTGTCGGCGAGATCGTCCTCGCGGAGGAACCTCACCCTCAAGGTGGACAAGTGCGCGTCCCAGCGGGCGCGAAAACCCCATTCACATACGACTTAGGCGTAGAATTTGCCAGCGCGGACCGCATCGGCTGCGATGCCGTGCGCATCTCAGCACCGGCGGAAGCCACATTTAGCTATTTGGAGATGGGCGACCCGCTCAGCGCCGTAGAGCCGGATAGCCTGCTGCGCGAAGCAAGCGGCTTTGTCGTGTTCTTGCCTCGCCCCTTGCACCCGAGCGGCGATCAGCGGCTGCGCATCGGCCTCGAAGCCGTGCTGTACGGCGAAGCTGGCGAATTTGGCGGCGAGGTCTTCAACCGTCACGAACCGAGCTTGTTGCAGCGCGTCGAAGGAGGCGATGTCAGCGTGGAGTTAGGCTCCAACCAGTTGCTCGTCGTAGCGTCTGCCGCCTCCACGGGCGGGGTGTTGGGAGACGTCGAGGCAGGTAACGGCGCGTTTACCCCCCAAGGCGACGGCATAAATGACCTGTTGTCCATACAATACACCCTTTTCCGGGTGCGGGAATCGTCCCAAGTGCAAGTCGGCCTCTACGCTCTCGACGGCCGACCGGTATGGCAAGCGCAGCCCAGCGTGCAGGGCGCAGGACGCCATGCGGTCCACTGGGACGGTCGAGACGCGGCCGGGCAGCTAGTCCGCCCAGGCGTGTACCTAGCGCGTGTGGAAGTAGAAACGGATCAGGGACGAGCGGTGCGGTTGCAGCCCGTCGCCGTGATCTATTGAACGAAAGAGTCAAACGCAATGAAAACATGGATAGGCTGTCTGCTGTGCGCCGCACTGCTCGCCGCAGGCTGCGGGCACAAATTGGGCTATCGCCACTTTGCCGGTCCCATATTGCCGGTCACTGATTTGGCGGGAGCGGATTTCGTCGTCCGCGACGATCACAGCATCACCTTCGTCAAAAACCGCTTGGAGGTGAGCTTGTTGCCGCTGACCGTGGCCATGCTCAATCGGCAGCTAAGCGGCCACTCGCAGCGGCCGGAGGGCTTTCACGATCCCAACCCCTATCTCGCGCCGGTCAATCCCTACACCTACGGCGACTGGAAGCCGGG
>VXZF01000106.1 GCA_009845645.1 Gemmatimonadota bacterium
AGCTCAGCCATGCGCCGCAGCCAGCGTCCTCGCTTGGGGCTGCCGGAAGGATTCCGCAGCCATTCGAGCGGGTACATAGACTGTTCCGCTCGTCCGAAGTGCGCGGGCGTCTTCTTTGAGTTGACGGCGCGCTCCCGGGTGGCGGCCTCTTCGACCTCGCCCTTGGGATTGTTGTAGTACACACAGGTGCACATGCGGCGGCCCGCAGCACCGCCACTACTGGCGTGCCAGCAGCGCATGTCGAAGGCCACCACGTCGCCCGGTTCCGACCGACAGACATAAGCGGGGACATCAGCCACATCGAGCTCTAGGGAGTTCAGAGAGCCGTGCAACTGATCGTGGAACTCGCGCCGATGTGAACCGGGGATGAGCCGCAGGGCACCGCTCTCGGCATCGACCGGGTCGAGGTAGAAGGCGAACTTGACGCCGAAACAGTCCGCGGATGGATCGGCCCTGTGATCGGGATGCCATCTCGTATCGCCGACATAGCGGTTGGCATCGGTGCCGATGCCGATGACGTCGTCGCCGTAGAGCTGCTCGGCCACGCCGCAGAAGCGTTCGTCCTCGAGCAGGCTGGCGTACAGGGGGGTGCGCGGGTGCAGCATCATCGTCCAGTAGCGCGTCTCTCCCGTGAAGGGCTGATCGGCGTACACGTGATCGAGTTCGGACTCGTACTCCTCGCGCAGTATCTCGACCTCTTCCTGGGTGAACAACTTGCGCAGGGTGACGAAGCCAAAGGTTCGGAAGTGTTGCAACTGATGGTCGGTCAACATGGGATTCCTCCGATGCGGCTGATGCGGTCATTGGAAAGGGTTGTCGTATGCTTGGGCGAAATTAGAACGCGTCCCCCGATTGGGCAAGCTCAGGCGACTACTTCCAGCCTCGCATCCCAGCCATCGCTCGCGATCTGCCAGCGCGTAGTGGTCAACCGCGCCAAAAAGCGTTCGTCGTGGCTGACGAGTAGCAAACCACAGGGACATCCGTCCAGCGCTTCCTCTAGGCATTCGATCGAAGGCAGGTCGAGATGGTTGGTCGGCTCGTCCATGATAATCAGATGCGGCACCCGGGCGATCCCCAGTGCTAGCAGGATCTTGCGGATTTCGCCGGGACTCGGCTCGGCGCTTTCGAGCAATCTGTGCGGTCTGGAGCCTAGCCGGCTCACCGCCGTCATCATCCGGCCCAACTCCACCCGGGGCAGCGACTGCACCTCGGCGAGGATTCCGCGCGCCTGCTCAGCGCTGATTTCCTGCGGCAGATAGACCAACCGCGCGGCCTCGATATTGAGCCGCCGCAACAGATGGCGCACCAAGGTACTCTTGCCGCCGCCGTTAGAGCCAGAGAGCGCCACTCGGTCGTCCGGTCGCATCACTAGGTCGGGATGTTTGAGCGTCCGCCAACCGCCTAGATCGATCACTCCGGCCGCCAACCGCAGGAGCACGTCTCGTTTTGAACGCCCCTCGCCGAGCCATATCCCTAGGTCGTAGGTCTTCTTGAGACGGATCTCCTCGGCCTTCTGCCGCGCCTGTTCAAGGCGGCCGTCCATCTGCCGCAGCAGTCGGCCGCTCTGACCGTCCTTGCCGCTCATCCGCGCCAGATTGCGCTTGTGGCGCTCGCTGTTGTCCTTGCCCAAGCCCCGTTTGGAGCGCCGCTTGTCCGAGCGCGTTGCCGCCTCCCGCCGTCGCACTGCCTCGCGCTCGAGCCGGTCGCGTTGCCGCCGCGCCTGCTCGGCTGCGTGGCGCAGGCTCTCCTCCTCCAGCGCCGCCTGTTCAATCCCCTGCGAATAGCCCCCAGGCCGCAAGGTGGCCCCAGGCGGATCGAGGAAGAGGCACTGCCGACAGAGCCGATCGAGGAGGTCCCGGTCGTGGCTGACCAAAAGCCCCACGCCGCGATAATCCCGCAACGCACCTTCCAACAGCGCCCGCGCTTGGGCATCGATGTGGTTGGTCGGCTCATCGACGGCCAGCACCGGGGGTTCGAGCCACAGCGCCACCGCGATCTGCGCCCGCTTGCGTTCCCCGTGGCTCAAACTCTCCCAGCGTTCGAGCCAGTCCGCCTCCAGCCCCAGCCGGCCCTTGATATCCCAAGCCGCGCCGTCCATCGCCGCCAGCAGGGGGCCCAATAGCGGCGGCGGATCGTCGGTGCGCTGGGCGCAATAGACGCTCTCCTCTGGACCCTGCACCGACCCGACCATGGGACGATAGGCCCCCACCGCCAGCTTGAGCAAGGTCGTCTTGCCCGAGCCGTTGGCACCAACGACCCCGGTCCACCCCAGCGGCAAGTGCAGTGTCAGATCGCGCAACAGTGGCGCGCTCATCGTCTCGTAGGCGAATTCCACTCCGCTAAAGCGTATCTCGTGCAAATTCGTCTCCATTCCACAACAAAAAAGCCGCCCGGAATCCGGACGGCTCGTTGGCCTTAGTGTATCTAAAATGTCAACCGGTCTCTTACCTTGGCATACTTCGCCCTACAGCGTGTGGTAAAAGATTCGGCTACTCGCTGCGCAGGCTATTTCGCAAAAGACCAGATGCGTATCATTCCTACCTCGTATTTGGTCATTGTCAATTCTTTTGCTCAGAATACGCCTGACCCTGCCACAATGTCAAGCTACAGAACTACTTCTCTTCGTCCACTGAGACCACAAGCGCTTCTCCCATGCGGTCCTGTCGCCTAGTGTGCGACAAAGGGCAGAGGCCAGTTGACGCACCCGATCGGTCGCCCCTTCTCAACCGCCGCCAAGTATTCGTCCAACACCCCTTTCTGAAGGGTGCAGACCATCGCCGCTTCGCTCGCTTCCGCGCTGACCGTCGCCCAAGCCGGATCTAACGCATGCTGCGCCAGCCAGCCGGACGGGTGGTGTTCGAGCGCGCTGGGCCGCAAGGTATAAATCACCTGTCGCGCCTGCTCTGGATATTCGGCGAGCAGCATGACCAGTTTCTCCCGCTGTCGGGCTGCCCGCATGGTATAGGCCACGCGCCTACCCGCCTCATCCCTCCACATAAGCGAGTCGATGCCTCCCAACTGCCATTCACCCATTGTCGCTCCCCACATCCAGCCGAAGTCCACATCGGCCAACTCGGCCTCGAGGCGCTCTGTAAGCCAGAACAGGTCCGCCGGTTGAACCGGACGGGCGTCCAGCGCGACCGTGGATTCGGGCAACTGCTCAATGTCAATAGCGACCTTGCAGAATCCGTGGGTCTGCGTCTGATAGCCATAGCGCGGATAGTAGGAAGAATGCCCCAGCAGAAAGGCGAAGCCATAGCCTTCTCTCTTGCCCAGCCGATGTCCGTAGGCGAGTAGCTGTCCGCCTATTCCCTGGCGCTGGAATTCGGGAACCACGGCCACCGGTCCCACTGCCAGAGACCACATGGTCGTGCCCATCAGTCGCTGCCGAACCGGGGTGAAAAGTGCGTGCCCGACCATTTCCTCTTGGTGCCACGCCGTCACCGAGAACCGGCGGTCGTAGAGAGGATAGACCCGACGCATGTCGTCGACTATCTGCCCCTCATCGGCATGGCGGAAGGCCCGGCAGTTTACCTCGTTGATCGCCTCTTCATCTCCGGGCCTCTCACCGCGTATTTCAATGCTCGTCATGCGGTTGCGCAGACTCCGTGTTCATCTTCCCAAGGATTAATGACATCGACGAGTTCATCGCGAGTTGGTAAAAGAGCCAATCTGCTCGTGCCCATCTCCTTCTTGGCAGACGGTGGCGGTTTGCACGGCCGCGAGCAAGTCGGCCGGGCTCATCAGCACGCCTAGAATAGAGTGCTCGCTACCCCGTGGTATTTCCAGCCCCGTGGCAGTAGCCGTTATGCCGTCAAAGTCGCGCGTGGGGTGTACGGGGATCTTGCGATTGGGTCGGTCGATGCTGAGATGGGCGTGCAGGGTGATCCCCAAGGGGCTTTCCAACATCACTTTACTAGGGTCTAGATCGAGCCGGATCTTGCCCGTGGCTCCTGCGTCAATCTTCCTGAATCCGTCGATGAAGAGGCCGATCGGATAGCCCAGTGGACCGTCGAAGAGGTAACCTCGCGTGGCACCGTCCGGAAGCAGAAAATGAGTCACCAACTCCGCTTTGCAAAGGAGGCGTTGGTCTGGCACCGTCATGTCAAAGTTGTCAAACGCCGGCGTCTTGAGACCGAGCTGTCGGCCGAGTGCGGTGCCGTAACTGTAGACACATCCAGTAAACGACTCGCCCCACAACTCCAACTCGGTAGTCTCGCGATCGAGCTGGTGACCCTTGTCGGCTAGCTGCGACGAGAACGAGTCGGTCAGGTCCTGCCTGTACTGCTCCGGGTCGATCCCTTCATACCACTCGGCGCGGGGCTCGACAACGCGGTCGTCACCAAGTTGTTGCTTGGCGTAGGCGAGGATTTCCCGACCCCCGTCGAGCTGAGCGTAAATCGCATCCGGCTCCAGTTGACGGATCGCCGCGCGCCAACGTCGTTCGCACAGCAACTCGCGCTCGAGATAGATCCCGGCGTTCGTGTTGCGCAGGGTTTTCGGATCCGTGGAGGCCAAGTCGCTGTAGAGCATTGAGTGAATCAGATAGACGATCTTTCTCACCTTCATTGGCTCAGTCTCACCTTCTTGACTCAATTATCGTTGACTACTTCTACCACGGTTGACTCACGAGTATACCTCTCCCAATATCCTCTCTCAAGCTCGCCAGACAAAAAGCCTTGATCATCCCCTATTCAGCTAATTGTTGTTTCAACAAGAAGACCGGCTCCACCTCTCGAACTCGCCAGACAAAAAGCCTTGATCATCCCCGTCAGAAGCAGTCCGTAATCCTCTTGCAACCGATAGCCTGCCTTATCTTGTACCAACAGCCCCGCTTCAATCAGCTTGTCAAGTACATCCGCTAGGGCCTGCGAAGACTCGGCCAGTTCTGCTGCTAACAGTTCGGCGAACTTTTTCGGGCCTCTCAGCAGGAAGCAAGCGACAGGCCAGCACTCGGGCGCGAGGAGGGTGCGAAGAATATCTATCATATCGGACGATGGGGTATCCTTCTCTAAGACTTCGCCTCCGGCAAAGCATACCAAGCCGCTACTGCTCCAAAAGCTGAATCCCACAAGTCCCTTATCCGAATCCGACAGTTGATAGGAGATATTCTTATCCCGGTTCCTCTTCCTCATATCATAGGGAGGAATTAGAAATCCTAGTGCCGTCATCAGAGCGGCGTGTCGTTCTTCCTTGTCTCTGAGGTCGCCAATGCGCTGACCCAATTTGCCGCCGAGCGTTTCAATCCCGAGTTCACTGTCAATTCCCAACAGCGCATCGGCCGAAGTGCTCAGCGCTTTGCACAAGGCTGGCAACGTCCCAATATCGGGCAGCGACTCGCCGTTTTCCCACTTAGAAACGGCCTGTGGACTGACGAGTAGATCGTTCCCCAGTTGTTCCTGTGTGAGTCCTTGATGTTTCCGTCGTTCCTGTATCCTTTGTCCAAGCTCTGCTGGATCAATCATTGCGCTATCTCCTCTATTTTGGGTATGTACAGCATCCTTCAATCAAGCGATGGTTGTTGTTACCTGCACAACCAAAATAGCGCATGTATCCAGTTGTCGGCATTGAGGAACGCGAAAGTAGATCAACTGCTGGTTGAGCTTTTCCCCTACGTCAGAGAAGCGGGCGTTCTTGGCTCCAGGGGGCGAGTTGCTCAAAGGCGCGGGCGGCGCGCAACACGGTAAGGTCCTGCCGCCAGCCGCCGATGATTTGCAAGCCCACGGGCAGACCATCGACGCGGCCGCAGGGCAAGCTAGCAGCGGGCAGGCCGGTAAGGTTCACCGGGTAGGTGAAGGCCGTCCAACTCAGGTAGGTAGTATCGTGGCCGGCGATCGAACCGGGGTGGTCGTCTCCAGCGGCAAAGGCAGTGACCGGCAGCGTCGGCGTCAGCAGCAGGTCGTAGCGCTCGTAAAACTCCCGCCATTGGTGGTAGTACGCGTTGCGTTCTATGTAAGCACTAGCCACGTCCGTGCCGCGGAACTCAAACCCCTCTTCGACAACGGCGCGCAAGCCGGGATCAAGGCGATCGGCGATCTGGTCGAACTGGTCGCGGAAGGTGGCGGCGAACGCCGTTGACCACAGGACGTGGACGAGACGCCACGGATCTTCGCCAGTCGGGTGCGCCTCCTCGATGGTGCAACCGAGATCCGAAAAGCGACGGGCCGCCGCCTGTGCAGTCTCGACGACTTGAGCATCGACTGCCGCGTACCCTAGGTCGGGCGACCAAGCCACGCGCAGCCCATCCACACCGGCATCAATCTCATCAAGCCCCAACGATTCCGCCGGCATCGACGTGCGATCCCGCGCATCGGGACCGAGCATGACCTCAAGCATCTGCACGGCGTCGCCAACGGTGCGGGTAATCGGACCAGCGTGGGACAGGGTCTCCACCACGCTAGCCGGGTGCTGGGGTATCCGTCCCCAAGAGGGTTTGAAGCCAAAGGCACCCGAAAAGCCGGCCGGGATGCGGATCGAGCCAGCGCCGTCCGTGCCCTGGGCCAGCACGCCCATGCCAGCGACCACCGCAGCAGCCGCTCCGCCGCTGGACCCACCCGCCGTGCGTCCGTGACCCCAGGGATTGTGAGTCGGCCCGACGACCCGGTTGCCCGAATCGCCCTTCCATCCGAGCTCCGGCGTATTCGTCTTGCCGAGCAACACCATGCCAGCGTCGCGCAACCGTTCGGCGAGGGGCGCATCAAAGTCCGGGATCCAGTCGGCGGTCAGCAGCGACCCCCGCGTGGTGCGGATCCCACGCGTCGCCGTCAGATCCTTCAGCGAGCCGGGTATGCCGGCTAAGGGAGGCGGATCTTCGGCACCGGCAAAGGCGGCTTCGGCGGCGAGCGCCTCGGCCAAGGCCCGCTCCGGCGTGACCGTGACGAAGGCATTGATCCGTGGGTCGAGCGTTTCGATCCGACGCAGCACAGCCTCGGTAACTTCCACCGGGGACAGCTCGCGGCGCTCGTACAGGCGACGCAGTTCAATGCCGGAGAGATAGCACAGATCGGTATCGTTCATGCTTCAAGCACCACCTCTCTGCCGAGGCGGGACGACTCCATACACGCCGTCAGTACCGCCACCAGATGGCGGGCGTATTCAGCCGTCACCGCCGGCTCCGTTCCCGCGTCAAGCGCCTCGATGAACGCGCTCAACTGCCGCGTCGTGGTGTCGTGGTCCTCACTCACCTCGACCTGTTCCCACTCCCCATCCCGGCCGATGAAGAGGTCGTTCCTCCCCGAGTGGATTCCATTGCGCAGTTGGAGCATGCCGTCCGTGCAGACGAACTCCGTGCTAAAGCGACTCCCCCCCGTCCGCCACCACACGTGAATCAGCGTCGAGTACACGCCGTTTTCGAACTGCAAAAGCGCCATGGCCACATCGTCTGCTGAGAATTCGAAGAACCGGCTGTCGATCAGGGCCTTGACGGCGACGACGCGACTGCCCGTCCACCAGCAGGAGCGGTCGATCAGGTGGATGCCGTTCTGATACCACAAGCCCCCGTGCGTCGCCTTGTCGAGATACCAAGGCGACCTGTTCGGGTTAAAGGGGCGATAGGCTTCGTCGCAGAGACATACCAGATCGCCCACGGCCTGCTCGCGCAGCAGCTTCTTCACAGCTCGATTCGTCGGCGAGAAGCGGTGCATGTGGCCAACGGAGAGCTGTTTGCCGGTCCGCCGCGCAGACGCGATCATGGCGTCGCACTGCTCCACATCAACGGCCATTGGTTTTTCCACCAGCACGTGTTTGCCGGCCTCCAACGCGGCTACGGTTACTTCGCAGTGCAGGCCGTGAGGCAGGCAGACGATGACGAGGTCAACCCCTTCGTCCGCGAGCAGATCCTCATAGGAGGAATAGCCCTGACAGCCGTGCTCCGCGCAGACGCGGGCTAGGCGTTCCGCATCCGTATCGGCAACCGCCTGCAAGCGCGCAGATTCAAGGGCCGCCACCGCTCGCAGATGTCCCGGGGATACGCTACCAGCACCGATGATTCCGACTCCGTGCATCTCAACCTCGATTCAGAAGGACAGAAGTATAAACAGGCGTTTGAACCTTGGTCAACGTGCGTGGCGCACTTCGGTTTGACGACCAGCTTGCACGGAGCCGCGTCCATTCTCTTTTTCCTCACTACAAAGTTATCCATTACTTCCAAGAAGTACTAAGGAGACGAACGATGAATACGCACCCTACAACGCCGCAGATCCTCTCGGTCGAGAAGATCTGGGACCGCGGCCCCCACAACGCCTTCACCGATCTGATACGCTTCGCCGATCGATGGTGGTGTACCTTCCGCGAGGCCCAAGACCACGGGCCGAGCATCGGCAC
>VXZF01000625.1 GCA_009845645.1 Gemmatimonadota bacterium
ACTTCGCGCTGTCTGGATTTTGGCCTTGGTCTTTGCCGTCGGGGCGGGGGCTGGAACCGAGATTAATCACGAGTTTTCCGGGCATTTGAACGCCGAAAGCCGGTGGTTTCCCGAAGCTGGCGCTCATGCCGGCCAACGCTCCCATGCGAGCGGCTTTGTTGCAGCACCCGAACTCTACCTTGAAGACGCCGCGGGTAGAAGCCTCACTTTCGCTCCGTTCTTTCGCTACGACAACACTGACTCACGCCGCACCCATGCCGAACTACTCGAAGCCTATCTGCTGCTATTTGGCGAAATCGGCGACGGCGAATGGGAACTGCGCGTGGGCGTAGATCAGGTGTTCTGGGGCGTCACCGAATCGCAGCACTTGGTCGATATTGTCAACCAAGTCGATTTCGTCGAACATCCGGCCGGAGAGGCCAAGTTGGGACAACCCATGGTCCATTTCACTTGGTCTAGTGATTGGGGTGTGATGGAAATACTGGGTCTGCCCTATCACCGCGCCCGCACCTTTCCGGGCCGAGCGGGTCGTTTGCGTCTCCCGCTCGTGGTAGAAGACGAACATGTCGAGTACGAGAGCGAGGCTAAGGAGCGACACGTGGATCTCGCCGCCCGCTACAGTCACAGTTTTGGGCTTCTCGATATGGGTATGAGCGCATTTAATGGCACCAGCCGGGAGCCTGCTCTGAAGCTACTCTTGGACCGTAGCGGCACGCCGGTCTTAGGTCAGTACTACGCGCAGATCCGCCAGTTTGGACTGGATGCCCAGCTAACGGTCGGCTCTTGGTTGTTCAAACTGGAGGCCATTCAGCGCGCTGGCGCTCGCAATCTGTCCGCCAGGGAAGAGGATTACATTGCTTCCGTTTTTGGCGGAGAGTACACGTTCTACTCCGTATTTGGCTCGGCTGCCGATCTCAGTTTGCTCGGCGAATGGAATTACGACGGGCGCGGTCGCAATGCGACTCCAAGCCGCTCGCCCAATACACTCGAAAACGATCTCTTCTGCGCCGCGCGCCTTGCGTTCAACGACGTTCAGAGCAGCGAAATTATCGCTAGTATGCTGGGGGATGTGGACCGTTCTACCCGCGCACTGGCCGTCGCATTGGAGCGGCGCATCGCTGACCAGTGGTCTGTGAACCTAGAGTCGATCTATCTCCTCAATATTGACCAAGCAGAGATCCACTACGAGACCCGACGCGACAGCTTCGTTGATCTGAGCCTGATGTATAATTTCTAGCCCGTCGGATAAGGCGGAGAGTTTGGGGTTGCCGCCTTAACTTACAAACAAAACAGAAATTAGCCTCACCAGAGCGAGTACCCACCATCGACGACCAAGTCGTGGCCGGTCGCGTAAGCAGAGGCGTCCGAAGCGAGGAAGACGACGGCCCCTTGATAGTCGGCAGGGACGCCTAGACGACCCATCGGAGTGTTGGCAAGCCAAGCGTTTTTCATGTCGTCTTCGGCGTGAGCAGTCATGGGGGTGAGTGTGTGGCCGGGGCTGATGGAATTGACGCGGACGCCGCGCGCAGCCCACTCTGCAGCGCACACTCTAGTTAGCTGATAGGCACCCGCCTTAGCCGCGTTGTAGTGGCCGTGCAGTTGGGGGCGGTTGACGACGTGAGACGAGATTGAGACGACATTGATGATCGAGCCGGAGCCCCGCTGCAGCATGGCGCGGCCCTCGGCCTGACAGCAGAGGAAAACAGCCGTGAGGTCGAGGTCGAGGACTCGGTCCCAGTCAGCTTCGCTGATGTCCTCGATGGGGCCGCGCAAGGCAATGCCAGCGCTATTGACGCCGATGTCCAACTGGCCCCAAGCAGCGAGAACGGTATCGACCATGTTTTCGACTTGGTCCTTGGCGGTGACATCTGTAGCGATGGCTAAGGTCTGACGACCGAGATTTTCAATCCGAGTACAGGTATCAGCGGCACCAGCGGAGTCAATGTCGGCAATGGCCACGTCCGCGCCCGCTTCGGCGAGAGCAACGGCGAGGGCCTGCCCAATGCCAGAACCACCGCCGGTGACCAGCGCCTTGCGGTCGAGGAGCGAGAAGCGGTCGAGGATGCCCATTGGCGATTTATTGCTCCGTGCGCGCCGCTACAAAGCTGACGGGGTGAGCCTCATCCCCGAGTGCTTTTCAATCCCTTCATCATTCCAAACAACACCCAAGCCCGGCTGATCGGAGATGGTCAAGAAGCCTTCCTCATCGAGGGAAAAGGGCGCGCTGACGAGATCCTCAATATAGGGGGACGGGGTGATGTATTCTACCCAGCGGGCGGTCGGCACAGCCGCCACTAGCTGCAAGTCGGCCGCCAGTCCGACGGCGGTGTTCCAGCCGTGGGGAACGAAGAGAATCGAGTGGTCGTAGGCGTACATCGCGATGCGAAACTCCTCGGTGAGGCCGCCGACCTTAGTGACATCGGGTTGGATGTAGTCAACCGCGCGGCGCTCGATCCACGGCAGAAAGGACTGCCGGCGCGTCAGCACCTCGCAGCCCGTAATCGGCAGGGGCGCGTGCTCAGTGAGTTTGATGTACCCTTCGATATCGTCGGGGCGCAGGGCCTCCTCAAACCAAGTGACATCGTAGTTGGCGAGCATGCGGGCGGTTTCGATGGCCCATTTGTAGCCGTGCGGCCAGTACTGGTCGGAACCGCCCGCATCGACCATTAGCTCGATATCCGAGCCGACGGTCTCGCGGGCAGTGCTGACGATGCTTTCGTCGAGCGTTTTCGACACGCGACCGAAAGGTCCCCAACCCATCTTGATCGCGCGAAATCCCCGGTCCATCGCCGCCTGGAGCCTCGGCTTCAATTCGTCGGGTTCGGCCATGATGAGCGATCCATACGGCTTGATGCGATCCCGATAGCGCCCGCCCAACAGGCGCGAAATGGGCTGGGATGTGATCTTGCCAAAGAGATCCCACAAGGCAATGTCGATGCCGGAAATGGCGTGGGTGACGGCACCGCCTCGGCCCTGCCAGAAGGTGGCCTGATGCAGTTTCTCGGCGACCCGCGCCGGCTCGATGGACTCGCCAATCAACATGGGGCGCAGCAGGGCGAGCGAACCCGACACTAAGCGGGTGGAAGTAAAGACGGACCCCAGACCGGTCACCCCTTCATCGGTGATGATCTCCACGAGCGTGTGCAGGTTGTCGCCGGGATCGTATCCCTGCTCCCAGCCACCGTCGGGCGTAGCTCCCACTAGGGGTATTGTGCGAATGTCTGCTATCTTCATCGCTGAACGAGTTCGATGAGGATCCCGTCGGGGTCCAGGGTACAGACGACGCCCGGCGTATCTGGGGCGGCCATAGGCTCGGACAGGAATTCCACGCCTTTGGCTTGCAATGCGGCGCACTCCGCCTGCACGTCGGCGACGAAGAAGGTGAGCCAGCGCACCCCAGCGGCAAATTGGGAAGTCCGCTGCGGGGGTGGCGCGGCGATATCCATCAGCTTGATCAGCGTCTCACCCGCCTGCAGACGCACCTGCCTAAAGCCTTGCGGCGCCAGCCCGATCCCCGTGGCTAGGTCTTCGGGGATGTCGATGTCGAGCACCACCTCGAATCCCAATTTGTCTCGGTAGAATGTCAGCGACTCTTCAAAGTTGCTGCACACGATGCACAGGTCAACGACCGGATGTGAGAGCTTCATTTACCACCTCCTAGATAAGTGGACTGGGAGCAATGTACGCAGAATCGAGATAGATGTGAACACCACCGGGAGCAACCGATGTGCCCCAGCTATCAAGCGAGAGACCATAGTCGGGTTAGGAGGCAAGGCCAGCGAGAGACCAAACCTTTATGCCGCTTGATACCTCGCCGTAAGAGGTCAATGCAGAAGGTCGTTAGTCCTCAACGCGGGTAAGAGAGACATAAGCCCAAATGGTGGCCAAGCCGACGAGGATCATAAAAAGCACCATTAGTTGGGTATCTTGGGTGATAGTAGTCAGGCCAAAAGCCCAGAGCGTGTTGAGACCGGCGTGCAGGAGTAAGCACAGGAGTACGCTTTGCCCGGTGCGGTTGTAAAGCCAAGCGAAGACTACCCCGAACGCGGTGGTTAGGAGCAAATAAGCCCAAAGTGGGATTTGTCCGGTGGCGGATGGGACCAAGACGAGGAGCGGCAGATGCCAGAGGCTCCAGATGATACCAATGGTCAAACCGGCAAGGCCAGGCCCGATAAGGGCCTGTAGCCTCGGTTGGGCGAAGCCGCGCCAGCCGATTTCTTCGGCCAAGGGGCCGCCAAAGCAAAGCATCAGAAAGACGATAGGGAACATGATGACCAAGACAAAGAAGTTGGCCTCTTCAGACGGCAGGTTGAGGCCAGCAGCGATAGTCTCTATGTCAGGCGGAGTGCCGCCGAGTAATACGTGGATGGCTACGGCCAAAGCAGCGACGAGGATAGGTCCAAAGATGGCTATGAAGTACCATTGCACGCCGACGCGCCATACAATTAAGCCTCGCACTAAGCTGCGCACGCCCTCGCGGCCTTCGAGGCGTCCCGCGATCAGCAAGGCGGCCAGCGTCGGGGCCCATGAGCCGGGAATGGTTATGAAGGTTCCCGCTCCGGGCGACAGGTCGGGAATCAACAAGGCGATAGCTACCCAGATGATCCAGGCGATGGCAAAGGCCAAGGCGAAGAACAGGATCAGGGGAGATTGCGCGAACATCGGACGGCTCCTTGGGTCAGGCAAGTTTATACACAACTGCGCGGACAGGTGCTGAACAGCGGCAAGGCGCAGGCTTGTAGCAGCAATGTCTATTCATCGCCTTATTGCGCGGTCCAATCTACAAGCCCAGGGTCGTGACACCGGCCATCCAGCCTGCCCGTTGCGATGATGTCCCGATACAGGTAAGCGCTATCCTTCCAAATCCGCTCTTGGGTGTCAAAGTCCACGTAGATCAAGCCATAGCGGCGCGAGTAGCCGAAGGTCCACTCGAAATGGTCGAAGGCCGCCCATACGTAGTAGCGCTCTACCCGCACACCCGCCTCAATGGCGTTGCGCACCTGCGCTAGGTGTCGGCAAAGGTAGGCCTGTCGGTGTATATCCTGCACCCGACCTGCGGTCAGCGCATCATCTATTGCTCCGAAACCGGCACCATTTTCGGTGACGAAGAGCCGCGGAGAGTCGTAGTCACGGTGTAGCCGGCCAAGTAGGTCGCTGAGCCCCTCGGGGTAGACCTCTCCCAAGTACGACTGCACGGAGTCCGGGTTAGGCAGCGCCTCAATGCCATATCGCGTCGAGGCAATCGAAGCCTTAACCCGCACCGGGGCGTAGTAATTGATCCCAAGGAAGTCCGGTGGGGCTGCATCGCGCAGAATGCTCGATCCGCGTTGCAGCCCGGTCTCCCCATCCCTTTCGTACAGGGCTAACACGTCAGCCGGGTACTCACCCTTCATTACGGGGTCTATAAACCACTGGTTAAGGATACCATCTTCCAAGAGGGCCGCGTCGCGGTCGGCCGACACGGGTGTGGCTGCGTATACAGGAGACAGGTTGAGCGCGATACCGATTTGACCGGCTAGGTTCATGGAGCGGAACTCCTGCACCGCGCGGGCGTGAGCCAGTAATAGGTTGTGTGCTTCACTCGCCTGCTGAACTAGGACATTGGCCGGCACGTCGGTGACGCTGGCTTGGTCTGCGGATGGAGCGAAGAGGCCCTTGGCGATGGCACCAATATACATGGATTCCATATAGGGCTCGTTGATTGTGATCCAAGTCGGTACGCGGTCGCCGAAGGCCTCAAAGACTGTGCGGGCGTAGGCGGCAAACCATTCTGGAGACTCTGGGTTAGCCCACCCCCCTTGCCGGGCTAAGGCCAGAGGCAGGTCTTGGTGGTAGAGCGTGATAGTTGGCTCGACCCCGACTTGTACCAGCGCGTCGATGACGCGATTGTAGTGGTCGATGCCAGCCTGGTTCACCGGTCCCGTGCCTTGGGGCAGGATGCGGCTCCAAGACAGGGAGAATCGGTAGGTCTCGGCACCGAGTCGCTCGAGATGGACGATATCCTCGGCGTAGCGGTGGTATTGGTCGATGGCCACGTTGCCGGTGGCCCCACCAGCTATTCCGAACTGATTGGTGTAGAGGTCCCAAATGGACATTCCTTTGCCATCGGCTTGGTATGCTCCTTCTACCTGATAGGCCGCCGTGGCCGTACCAAAAACAAAGTCCGAGGGAAAGGTGGAGATCGATGGTGCTGTGCGCCGACCGCAACCCGAAAAGGTGAGGATCAGGGCAAGTAACAAGAGTGCGAACATGACTGAGTCTTCCTCTATTAAGGGGAAGGGGGCGCGTGAATGGCTTACGGGCTTTCTCCGGCCACTCGTCGTTTGAGACGTGTGATGGTTCGCTCACACCACTCGATTCTCGACTCCAATGCGGATATCCCCATATCCAGCGTTAGCGCAAAGTGGTAGTCGCGCCAAGGTAGGCTATCGGGATAATTGGGGTTGCTTTGGCCGAAAACGTGGTCGATCGATTTGAGCATTCCGAGCGATTGGCGCTGCTTTAACTGTAACTGCTCAAGGAAGGAGAGGGTCTGTTGCGGATCTTCGAGGTCGCCCATAAAGCACAACTGGGCGACAAAATTGACGCGTACCTTGTCGATGAGCGGCTCATCGCGCAGCCATTGGTGCAGAAAGGCGCGGCCCTTTGCAGTGAGCGAATAAATTTTGCGCGTCGGCCCTTTGCTGGAGGAGGCTTCCGCGCAGTTGAGCATGCCTTCCTGTTCCAGCTTTTTCAGGCTGCGATAGATCTGACTCTGCTCAGCCGCCCAAAAGTGGCTTATCATTTTGTCGAAGTACGTTTTTAGCTCGTATCCGCTCAGCGGCTCGCGCAGCAGGCCGAGGATGATATGGTCGAGGCTCATAATGTGTTTACTATATCACAAGTGTCATAGACATTTATACAACTATAACACTTGTGATATAGTAAAGTCAAGAAAAAAGTCAGCGCACGATTAGCGCGCTACTTTCATATAGCCCCAAATGGAATCCTGAACGGCCATTCTTGCACCGGGAATCTTGAGGTTAATGGCGTAGATCGAGTTTCCGGATCGCTTCGATTTCGGTGCTACTCCACATCCACATCGAGGATATAGCGCGCCGCTGGCGAGATGCGCTTCCAAGTCTCGTAACGCAGGTACTCGCGCTGGTTGAGTTGCTGGCCGTGCTCGCGGGCGGTGAAGTAGCAGTGCATGGCGCGGCGCGGCAGATCCTTGCTCTGGTTGAGGGTGCCGCCGTGCCACGTGTGACTGTTGAAGACAGCGACCGTGCCAGCCGGGGCGATGAGCAGCTCTTCATCGGGGTGGGGTGCCTGCGCGTCTGTCAAGACATTGCGCGGGTGCAGGCCCTTGTGCGAGCCGGGCACCAGCCGAGTGCAGCCGTTTTCCTCGCTGAAGTCGTCCAGTAGCCAGATCGAGTTGCAGACGTGAAACTGGCCGTCGTAGTCTGCTCCCCAGTCGGCGTGTAGCCCCTGTAATCCCTCGCCGGGCAGGGCGTCGCGGGCGTTGAGCGAGGAGAGCTTGAAGGAGCGGCCGATGACGTGGTGGACGGCGGCCAGCACCTTGGGGTGAGTATAGACACGGTCAAAGACCGGCCCCTTGTTGCAGAGATCGGAGAGGCGGCGAGTACCCTGCTCCTGATGGACTTCAATACCGGCGTGGACCCCTTCTTTTTCGCACAGTTCCTCGAAGCGGGTGCGCAGCGCTTCAAGCCACTCGTCGTCGATAACATCCGGGAGTACCGTATAACCCTTCTCGTCGAGATCGTTTCTGTTCTGTTCCGTCAGCACGCCTTGGTGGGCACCCAAGGCGTCCAATGCGCGTGTGATATCCATTATTGGTTCGCTTCCGTTTCGACGAGCGCCTTGAGCGGCACGTCTTCATCCTGGGGCAAGTAGTAGCTCAGGGGATCTCCGACGACGCCAATAAGTTGCTTTTGGATCGGATTGCAGCGGGCGACGAGTTCGTCGGGCATGGCGATGTAATCCATGGGTTTGACCCAGCGATAACCATAGCCAAAGAACACGGTCTTGCGCGGGAAGCCCGCCCAGTTGTGGCCGATGGAGTGATAGGTGCGCTGCTCAAACAGGAAGGCCGAGCCAGCGCGGATATTCATCGCCTGTGCGCCGTATGGAAGTCCGGTCTTGGGGTCCGTGGCCGGGCGTCCCAGCAAACGGTTGGACCCGGGCACGATCCAAGTGGCCCCCGATGCCGGGGCGGTCTGGTCGCTGAGGGCATAGGCGATCTTGAGCAGAATTCGCGGGTGCGGCTCGCTCATAGCTCGGGGCGAGGTGCCGCCCTCGCGGAGCCAGCCGAGCTTGTTTT
>VXZF01000395.1 GCA_009845645.1 Gemmatimonadota bacterium
TGGTTCCGTTGCGAAAGATGGCCGCGGCAAAGCGCAAGTGGATTAGGGGGCCTTGGCCCAAGATGGCACCGCGTTCGGCTCTTGGTAACGCGCGGTGGGTTGCGTGCGTCAGGGAGTCGCCCAAGGCGTCAAAGGGCGATTGAGCCCCGCCGCCGCGCAGTTTGCGGAAATAGCGAATCGGCCCTTGTTCGGTTGGGGGCAAGTCATCGTACTCAGCACGGCCAGAGACCGCTTCCAGGCCGTCGGCAGTCTGCCGCAAAAAGAGGATAGCTCCGCGCTCGGCCTCGTTGAGCAGGCCGTAGGCCGCTTCTGTGATCAGGTCGCCGTCCTCGCCAACCATGACTTCGGCCCCTTGAGGGGTGATGCGGTGGTAGGTCTGAACCGCCTGCTCTGCAGGTAGGGTCTGGTGTAGTTGGGGCAGCAGGACCCAGATGGAGTCAGCGTGGTTGCGCCGCACTTGGGCGATGGCTCCAGAGGCGTCGGTCAGGTGGCCATCGGCCGCTAGGGTAAACGTCTGCGAGGGGCTTCCGCGGCCTAGCTCTTCCTCGGTCCCCGTGCTTAGGCTCAACAGGTGCAACGCGAGCCCGGGAGGAGCTTGCAGGAGGATTTCGTCAAAGCCTGGGGTACGGTCGGCCGCTGGTTCGTCTATAAATACCGGGCGCAGATACAGGTCGAACGTGTCCAACCGGCCGACCGCGGCCTGCGTGGGCCATATTTCGGCGGTGAGGGCGCGGGCTACGGGCGGGGCCAATTCTACTTCGATCGAGCTAATGGAGGCGGCTTGCAGGCGATCTTGGCTGGTAAAGCGCACCTGCAACTGCATGTAATTGCGCAGCCCGGGGGAACGGACCCGGTCACCCGGCTGTAGGTACTGCTGGCTCCAAGGACTCCAGCCGCTGCCGAGGGCAAAGGTGGTGTCGATAGGTCCCTTCCAACTGCTGATCAGCTTGTCCCATTCTTCTTTGGTTTTCTCGTTGCCGTTGACGTCGAAATGGCGAATTTGCTGCACCAGCAGATCGCCGGTGCGCGTCCGCACTTCCGCCGTCGTGCCGGATGGGTGGGTGCCGGGCGGCGGATCCCATCGGATGGCACCGAAGTTGCGCGGCCCCGGCAGGCGGATGATATCGGATACCAGCGAGGCTTGGCTGACAAACCCCTCGGTGTAGAGCAGGACTTCGGTCAGGTCGTAGAAAAAGCCCGAAGTCCGCGCGATGCCCGGCAGGCGCAGGTTGAGGAAGCGAATATCTAGGGGGGGGTCAAAGAGATCGGCGGCGCGCTTGAATCCTCCTTCCATGCGGTCGGGTAGGCTGACCTGTCGCCACCGAAGCCGGCCGTTGGGGTCGCGGCTGCCGTCGGCCACCTCGGTGATGTAGCCGGGAATAAAGGGAACGGCCAAGCGCATGGCGTCGAGCCAGACGCGGGCACCAATATCGACGGTGAGAATGCCAGCGGTGGGATTGGTGCTAAACCACGCTGGCATGCGGAAGGTGGTGTTCCAGTCGCCGTCAAAGCCTCCAGCTGGGACTTCCGGTCCGGTAAAGCTAACGCTACCGCCCCCGTCAATTAGCTTGGGCGATAGGTTGTCGCCCCAGCCCCAGACCTCGACCTCGGCTAGGCGAGGCCGCTCGCGGATATAGTACTCTTTGCGGCCCTGTTGTTCTTGGGGGAGGCTCTCGTAAATGGCCTGCTCCACCGGCTCCTCAAAGCCGACGTCGTCGCGGATGTAGTAGAGTATATCGCCTCGTTCGTCGGCCGGCAGGGCATCCCACGCCGCTTGGTCGACTTGGTGTGCCCGCCCCAGCTTGCTGTCGCCGATGAGAATGCGCACGGTTTGGGCCATGCGACCGGTCCACTCGGTGCGGCCGTCGTCGTCTTCGGAAAAGCCGGGCGTGTCCTCGGAAGAAAACGCCATGGTCCGCTGGTCCGTATTGGGAGCTCGGGTTTGGCCGACCACCTTGAACTGGAGTACGCGGCTTTGGGCTTGAATGAGCTTCTGCTGGGGGGCTAGCATGACGCGGAACTGGCGGAAGGGGTCGCCCAAGGTCTCATCGACAAAGTGCAGCACTACCTTCTCAACCACGACCGCGCGGGCCAAGTCGATCTCGATCCACCACTTGTCTGGCGTGGCCGCTAAGTCTGGTTCCCAAAAAGTGTCGCGGTCGCCGTCGCCAATATGGGGGGCAAGGGCCTCGTTGGAACCTACTCGGCTGACGCCGACGCGCTGGACGTAGTCGTACACCGGGAAGGCGATTTTGTCCTTAGCGCCAAATTCGCGCGTTGATTCTACCCCCGTGCGTTCGTCGCGCAGGCTCAGGGTCACGGTTTTGCCGTCGCCGCTGAGGGTGGTATCGACGATGGTTAGGAGGCGGCCGTTGAGGGGGATCTGGCTGTGGTTGCCGGGGAAGCGTTTGAAGTCCCGGTTGAGGAACTTGATCAGTTGCTCGGCCTTGCTGAGGGTAAAGCTGCCGTCTGCTTCCAGCGTTGGGGTGCGCTGGAGGTTCATAATTGCCCGATCCGCCTTGCGAATGCCCGGTTGGTCCACGGGTTTGGCAAATACCGCGCGGTCTTCGGCGATGATGTTGTACACGTGGCGGAAGAAATGGGGCTTGACCGTCCCGTCTGGATGCACATCGACCACGTGCGAGGGCCCGGTCCAGTGTCGCCAATAGGAAGCCTTATCGACGATGATGCGGTCGCCCTGCAGACGGTGGCCTAAGGGCGCTTGGGCACTGACTTGCTGGAGGGCCAAACACCCAAAAGCTAAGGCCCAAATCCGGCTCCAACGGCTGTATCGCTTGCGGTTCATGGAGTTTCTCCAAGTTGTGCGACCGTTTAAAAGGCGGTGAGGAAATCGTCAGGTAGGGCCGCAGCTAATTGCTGTTGGTCCACGTGGATCTGATCGGCGTATTGTTGGCGCAGGGTTTCTATATAGGCTTGGAACCGCTCCCGTTCCTCGGCCCGGCGCAGCATGTCGCTAATCTGCCGGCGGACTTGAGCAAAAGGCAGGCGCTCCCCTGGCTGGCGATGGATGATCTCGAATACGGAGAAGCCATCGTGGACTTGGACCGGCCCGACTAACTCGCCCGGCTGCGCGGCTAGGATATGGGACACCAAGTCCGAAGTTTTCTCCATGGGAAAGATGCCGCTCCGCGCCCGCGCTCCTCGGCGTTTGCTGCGCTCTTGGGCTAGGGTGGCGATGTCGGCCCCCGCTTCGATTTGCCGCCGCACGGCTAGAGCCTCTTCCTCGGTCTCCACCAGCACTTCGGCCACGTCGATCTGGTCCCGGCGACGGAAGCGCTCGGTCTGCTCGTCGTAGTAGCGGCGCACGTCCTCTGGAGCGATGGTGATGGATGCCACTACTTTTTGCTGGCGCAGTTGGCTGAGGACGACCTCTTCGCGCAGGCTCTGCCGCACCGCTTCGAGGGTCTCTCGGTCAATTAAATCCTCGTGATGGACCGCGGCGGCAAAGATGTAAGGCTGGAGCAGAAAGCGCTCGGCGAGTTGGACCAAGGCGGTGCTGTCGGCTACGGCGTTGATGTTGCGGTTTTTGAGTTGGTCGAGCAGCTCACCTAGGGGCACTTGGCCGCCCGTAAACTTGAACAAAGGCGTTCGTTCTTCCTCTGGCGTCAGTTCCAAGGCCGCCAACGGCTGGCCTTTTTCCAGCAGGAGGCGCAACCCTGGTTCGTGGAGATTCCAGTCGTATTTGTCGGCCAATTGCTCGGCCCGGGCCGCCCGCGCTTCGCCGAGCCTTTCCTCTTGGAGTTCTTGGAGGATTTCGTCTCGGAAGTCGAAGTAGGATACCGGCCGTTCCTCGGTAAATCGCACGACGCAAAAACCTGAGGAGTGGGGTAGCACGGGCGATAGGACCCCCAAGGGCAAAGCGTGGAAAAGCGAATCGGGAAGGCCCATGCGGCGGGTAGATTCCACCCGGAGCCAGCCTAGTTCGCCCCCGTTGACCGCGTCGGGCGTGATGGAGTAGCGGGCGGCCACTTCACCGAACGGGGTGCCGGCGGCCAACTCGGCCACGGCTTGTTCTAGTTCCGGCCGCGCCTTGGCCATAATACCCCACGTCATCCGCTCTAACGTGCGGTGGAGTCCTTTGCGCTCGAAGCGCTGTTTGATCTCGGTCTCTTCAACGAGGGGCGGTTGCACGGGTTTGCGCTTGAGATAGAAGGCGACCAAATGCCGACGAATTCTGCGCTCTAGTTGGCGCTGGGTTATGGCCGCGGTGTCCAAACCGAGGGCTTGGGCTTCTAGCCACATGAGGTGGTAGTCGATGAGAGGTTGGAGGTACTCGTGCCGCGCTGCCGGTCCTTCACGGTGGTTCCGCTGGCTTTCGTTCAGCCCTAGGACGTAGGATCGGAGATTATCGGCGGTGATGGCGCGTGTACCGATCTGAACCACGGCGGGGGATTCCTGCTCACCACAGCCCCACAAGAAGGCCCCGACTAGGGCGCAAGTTATTGTCGCGATGCGTACTTTGTCCATGTCAGTAGGCTACGGATAGAGGGTGTGCCCGCAGGTCGTCGCCTTGGTCCCCGGCCACGGTTATGCCCAACAAGTACACTCCTGGAGGGACGAGATGGCCGTCAGCGGTGCGCCCGTCCCAAGAAAGGGCGTAGCGACCGTTACTGAGCGCCGTCTGCTGTAAGGTGTGTACCAGCCGGCCCGACAGATCGTACAGGCGTACTGCGACGGCACCGGCCTTGGTCAGTGCCAAGATATTATAGGTGATAGCGACTTGGTCGTTGATCCCATCGCCGTTGGGCGTAAAGGGATTGGGCGTCAGTTCGAGGGCATCGATCAGCCGTTCGCTGCGGATTATCGAGGGACTGAGCACCGTGGTACCGGAGCGGGTGGGTTGGTCCTCGTCCCCCAAATTGGCGCTATTGCCCGAAGTGACGTTTTGAAACGAACCGGGTTCGCTCGACAGCGAAGCCTGCCCGCGAAATTCGGTGCTGAAGGCCAGTACGGACGCGCGAAACTTGATTTTCAGCAGGCTGTCATCGGCTTGAATGCGCGGAAAGCGCACGCTGAAGTGGTCCTCTGCAATGGTGTTGATGGCAAGCCCCGAACCGCCGGCCGTATCGCCTTGCGCAAAAGCGTGGGAGGCGACTAGCTGGCCTTGAGCATCGAGAATTTCTACCTGTTCCACCTGTTCCACCCGAATGGGGGTAGTTATCGCAAAAGTATCGAATCCCAGTAGGTCTGGCGAATCCATGCGCATCCGTACGGCATAGGTAAAGGAAGTAGAGGTCGAAACCGCTACTTGGCGGGGGAAAATCTCGGCGACGAATTCGTCGGCCAGCGGTGGAGTCAGGTACGAAAGGGAAATGTGCTCAAGGCGACGCGCCGAACGGATATCGCTGCTCTGGGCGCTGACGCGGAACTGGAGGAAATGCCGCGGCGAAGGGGAGATGATCGGGGTACCTTGAGCGGATGTGCCCTCGTCGAGCGGATAAGGAGGACTCCAAGGGCTCCAATTTTCCAGATCGTCCTTGATCGAGCCTTTTGAACATGAGACGCCAATATCATCTACAAAGTGGAGACGTTAGAACTCGACAAGCCGCAAGGGTTCGGTGGGTTCTATAATGTAGAAGGGGATCTCTGGGTCGGTGCGCTTGTCCGTGCGCTGGCGGTGAAAAACAAAAGGCGTGTCATCATTGCCGCTGCGGGTGGAAATTAGCAGGCTGGACTGGGCCGAGTCCCCCACGGCTTTTTCCACCCAGCGAATGCGGCCCCAAGCTGCAAGACCCGTGGCGAAAATATCCGAGAAGTACGTAGCAGTCGGCAAAAAGCCGGTACCGTAGATTTCGATCTCGTCTATTTCAAAGGGGATGGGGGTGTCCGAGCGCAGGCGGAAGGAGCGGATATAGCGGGGCGGATCGAATTCGATGTCAACGACGGGTTTGGTGTTTTGGGCTTCCTCCGCTATGGGCGAGCCCCACACGGGAAAACCATCGGCCGTGAGGTTGAGTCCGTCGTTGACAAACAGCTCAAACGCGCGCAGAAAGTCGTTCTGAAAGGCGGCCGTGGGCGCGGGATGGACCGTATTGCGCGGATAGAAGCGGAAGCGATTGACGCCGAAGCGGGCCCCTAAATCACCGATGATGAGGGTACCGCGCACGTCGTCGCCTTTGCGCTCAAAGGCTTGGGTCTCGCCGCCGGCTAGGTCGCTGAGGATTTCGGCGAGGGTTTCGATGAGATCTTCGCGGGTGAAGTCGGCGGTGAAGCGCAGCACGGTAGGGGCGGCTATGGTGCCGCCGCGTTCGAGGGTGCCCGAAGCAATGTTTTCGCCCTCTTGCAGTTCCCGGGGTGCTAAGACTCGCTGGGAGAAATCAATGAGTTCGCCTGGAGCGTTGCCTATTAGCACTACGTTGGGATCGACCAAGCTGCGGTACTCTGGGTCCAGAGTGCCGATAGCAGCACCGGTGCCATCCCAGTCAATGGGGGCGTCCAAGCCGACGCTGAGCGTATCCAAGGCCCCGACCGGGGCCGTGAGGACGAAGGCTGCTAGGCTGTGAGCAAGTAGGCTTCTCAACATGCTCCGGCTCCTAGTAGACGACCGAAATGGTGCCGACTTGTTCTTCTGCACCTTCGTCGGTATCTAGCCGAATGCGGTAGATATAGATGCCTGGGGACACCGGACGGCCGTCGGACCGGCGGCCGTCCCAAGAGTACTCTACTATCCCGGTTTTGATCTGCGTGGTAGCCAAGGTCTGGACCTCGTGGCCCGATAGGTCGTACAGGGCCACTTGTAGGGGCCGGCGCGCGACCACTTCACGCACGTCAAAAGACAGTTGCACGATGTCGTTGACTCGGTCGTTGTTGGGGGTAAAAGGGTTGGGATGCACTCGCACATCCGTCAACAGCCGACCTCCTACGCGGGTGCGCACGGCCAGCACGTCGCCACCGTAGCGGAAGGTGGCGTTGCCCGGCTGTACGCGCTGCTTGATGCGGTCGGGATCGTCGCTGTTGTACACCCAGCCGGCAAATTCAGTGCCGAAGCGCAGGACCGGCACTTGGAAGGCAACCTCCACTTGCTTGAAGCGATCAGTCTCCGGGTCTGACAGCTTGCGGTCTAGCGACACGATGAAGCGGTCGGTCAGCACTTGGGGCGGGAAGGCCGCCAGATCGACCTCCACGCCGCCGATTTTAACGTGATAGACGGTGTCAACTTGGGTATGGGTGCCGATCTCGAGTCGGTCAAAGCCCGTGTCGCCGGTCTGGAAATCCGGGCGCACCACGTACGTGAAGCGCTGGGAGCGGGCGTCGTCGACTTCGATCGGCCAGATCTCGCCCAGTAGGGCAGAAGCCGACAGGGAGTGAGCTAGCTGAAACTGGAGCTCGTCGAGGCGGGGGGCTTCGGTTTCAGTGGCAAATAAGGTGATCTGCAACTGCATATAGCGCCGTGGAGAGGGCGACTGGAGGACCGTGCCGTCGGCCCAAGCGGCCGCCTCTTGAGCGTGGTCGCGCAAGCCGTCCTCAAAGTCGTAGGGAGGCGACCAAAAGCTCCAGTGTTCGCGGTCGTATAGCGGGGGTTCGCGCTCGCGGACGGGCAGGCTGAAGTGCTCGTCAAAGCTGATTTCCTCGGCCTCGCCGGTAATGGCGTTGGGTTCCCAGTAGATATGGGGGTTGTGGTCGCTGCCCGTGCGGGTGCGGATTTCGACTTGGGTGCCGGGGGGACGCTGGCCACTCCAGCGAATTTTGCCCCAGTTGATGGGTTGGCCAAAGTCGAGGATGTCGGTTATATAACGCGCTTTGCGCACAAAGCCTTGTCCGTAGATCTCTACTTCGGCGATTTCCCAGTCGCGCACCGGGTCCAAGGCGCGGATGGCGACCCAGCGGATGTGTTGCAGGGGGAAGCGAAAGTCGACCACCACATCGAGGTTTTCGCGCACGCTGCGCAGAATGCTATAGGCCGAATCGTTGCTCACCCGGTAGCCGCCGAGGCCGGCCGAGGAGAGGACTTTGTGCCAGCGCAATCCTTTGGGGACCGTGAAGGCATCGTCGGCTATCGGGGCGCTATTGTCGGCGACGCCAATTTCGTACCACTCGAGAAAGTTGGCGGCAAAGCTCTCTTCGCCAAATGTGTCGGGATCGGGTTTGGGCTCGGCCATGGCGGCGATGATATGGGCGTCTTCGGTCTTGCTGAGCCGGGGGTAGAAGCGGATGCGATTGATGGGCATTTCAGCGCCGAAATTGGTAATGGTATTGTTGCGGAAGCCGCGTCCCACCCCCGGAGGTGCCCCCACGCGCTGAACGAAGATGCGGAACATGGCCGAGGTGCGGTCGCCGTCGTAGGCC
>VXZF01000222.1 GCA_009845645.1 Gemmatimonadota bacterium
GATTCCGAGCTGCACTGGCTAATGCCCCTTGGGGTGTGAATATGATGAGCATCTACACCCACCATATAGGATGGTGCGAAACGGGACAGGCACGCCTCGGCGGCTCGCCGTGGGAGAACCGGGCTGCGTACATCGAGAACTCGCCTTTCTTCTACCTGGACCAAGTGTCTACTCCACTACTGCTCGTGTGTGGTACAGGGGACCAGGAAGGTTCCAAGCAGGCCGAAGAGACGTTTGTCGCCCTGCGCCGACTTGGCAAGCGCGTCGAGCTACGGCTGTACAAAGACGAGCACCACGGCACGAGTGCTTGGTCCCGCGATGCTCTCGATGATCTGTGTCGGCGCGTCCTAGATTGGTTCAATTGTCATGTGGCTGAGGCGCAGTCCCATGAGCAGCTGAGCAGCTTGTCTAAGAACACTTCTCAAAACCCATAGGAGAGGATATGTGGCCGACGTTGCGAGACTTCCTGAGCGTGCCTGATGAACTTACGGGGAAAGGGGTTCGCATTGCTGTTGTCGATGGGAATTTCCCAAGCCATCCCGATATCACTACCAACGAACAACGGACAACCTACAAAGTAATGGTGATGGAATCTGAACCGCAGCCCAAGGTGTTTGAAGCGGAGCCTGGACCATGGAAAGGAGGCGCGCATGGGTTGTGGGCCGCGGCCGCGGCTGCTGGATCAGGTGCCGAATCGCAGGGGCTATACCGGGGTATCGCCCCGGAAGCCGGTCTCTTTCTCGTTGCCGAATACTTCCCCGGCCAGAGTCAGAATCCTGAAAGGCGATATGCGGCACAAATTAAGGCCCTGGAATGGGTTCGGGATAACTGGAGAAAATACGAGATACGAGCTGTATTGTCGGCGCACAGATGTGGGATCGACTCAAGCCTTCTGCCTTGGCAAACGGAACCAATACGCATCTTGTGTGAAGAAATAGCGGCCGATGGTCTGCTCGTAATGGCAGGGTCGGGGAATACATTTGACCGGACTGCCGGGCTTACCGAACCTGCGGCCCCGTCGGTCTTTTCCGTTGGAGGGATCGCGATTTCCCCGGATGGGGACCTAGATCGGGCCGAAGCGTTTTTAGGGAGCCGGGGAACGACCTTCGAAGGGAAATGGATTCCAGAGATTCTGGCACCTGCGGAGAACATTGTCCTTCCCCATGGAACCGATGAAGAGATCGAAAACCACTTTTACAGCAAGATAGACGATCTCCCCTGTCGCTATGCTCGCAGACTTGGCACATCGTTTTCGGGGCCGATCGCTCTTGGAGCCGCGGCCTGTGTGTGGCAGGCGCATCCGAGTTGGACGGCTCTGGAGATGAAAACGGCCCTTGTCGCTTCGTCTATGAAGCGTCCACAGTGGTCGGACCTGCGCGCTGGTCTGGTTTCTGTTGAAGGTGCTTTGGCGATGGATGTGGCGGAGTACCCGCCCACGCCGGTAACGATCCCCTATCAAACTTGGTCGGAGTGGCGGAAAAGTTCGGTCGAATACCGGATAGATCGACTCGGTGTCGGCGATTCTGATCAGGTAAAGGATGTCATCCTCTCTTTTGTTGGCGATGCACTTCCGGACGCGGTCCTGAAAACAATCAGTGAGTGTTTAAACCATACAAAACCTGAGGTTCGTGCCGCTACCCTATGTGCCCTAGCAAGCAAAACGTCCGAGGTGAATTCGGAGTACATCAAGGAAGGGTGCCGGGACGTTGCGCCGATTGTCCGGTCGGCGGCGGTACACTTGCTGCAAAATTGTCCAGCTTTGTGGTCTGAATGCGGCGCATCTCTCAGCGTCCTCTTCAATGACCCGAGCCTAGATGTCCGCTATGTATCCATTCGCCTTGCCAGCAGAATGGCTCATCCGCGTTTTGTTAAAGAAATCGTCTCCGGTCTCGAAGGTGACGCCCACATGGATCGAGTATGCCACTTCGGAGCCCGAAGAGATGCATTGGAAGCAATAACAGGACATCGCCTGCCGTTAAAGCCTCCTTACGTGGATGGACATCCTCATTATTCGGACGCGCTACGCGATGCACGAGTGGATCAGGCGCGTCGCTGGGAAGATTGGCTCCGCTAGGACTGTCCAAGCAGCGCGTGAGGAAATCAACCGGTGAGGGCATTCAGATCAACTACGAGAGGCTGCACGATAAAGGGCCGTCTCTATACCTGTCCAAACAAGGGACAACCACATCGGCCTTGTCCCTACTTGAATAACCTTGGCACTTTGTCTATCCTATCTCGTTCGCGGCCTAGGGGCCGATAATTTTTATCAACCCAAGGGGGTTAAAATGATCAAGCGTTTGCAGGGAAATTTTCTCATAGTAGTCTTTTTCGGTCTGTTCCTTTTGGCCGGATGTTATCACGCGACCATTGATACTGGGCTTGCCCCGGGGCATAGGACGGTGGAGATGTGGAAGCATAGCTGGATATATGGTCTAGTGCCGCCGTCGGTGGTCGAAGCGCAGAGCGAGTGCGAAAATGGCGTAGCTAGGGTTGAGACACAGCAGAGTTTTATCAACGGATTAGTGAATGTGCTTACCGGTGGGATATACACGCCCATGACGGTAATAGTGACGTGTGCTGCTGACGATCTGTCCTCGGCGGCTGTGGATTCCGCGTCGGTTGTCACTGTGTCTTATGGCTCGGATTACGAAGAAATCATGGATGCCTTTGGCCAAGCCGCTGATAAGGCGGTGGCTGCTGAGCAACCCGCGTACGTGCAATTCAAGCGCGATTCACTATAACAATAAACCGGCCTCTGCGTCATGTGTGACGACGCGGAGGCCGGTCATTAGCTTTTTGTCGATTTTTCCTACGCTTTCTCGGATCACCCTCCGTTGGTATGATCCCTAATCCTCATAGAACACCCGCGCCTTAAAATTCCACGTACGGTTCAGACTCAATCGGCGTAAACGACTTCGGCGGATGTTGTTCCATAACATCCTCTCGCAAATCTACACCCCAACCCGGCCCTTCTGGTGGCACACAGTGCCCATCGATTACTTCAATAGGTTGCGTCAGTACCTTGTTGTATCGATCAATGGACGACACGAAAATTTCCTGCATCAAACTGTTGTGAATGCACATGTCCAAATGCAAGCTGGCGATTGTTGAAATCGGCCCATTGGAATTGTGTGGGGCGACTGTCACGTAATACGTTTCAGCCATTGCGGCAATTTTCTTCAACTCGGTGATGCCGCCTGCATGACAGATATCCGGCTGAATAAGCCCGACCGCATTCAGTTCCAACAGGGCGCGAAAATCCCAGCGAGTGTATAGCTGCTCGCCCGTCGCAATGGGTACATTTACCTCGCAGGCAAATTGCGCTAGCGCTTCTGGATTATCCCACAAAATCGGCTCTTCCATCCATGCAATGTTATATGGCTCCAATTCCTGCGCCACTCGTCGTGCGCTCCATATATTCAGTCGTGCGCGAATGTCAATTCCTATTTCGGTTTGCGACCCGGCGGCTTCGCGCGCCGCTTCTACCAAGGCGACGCCGTGCTGAATGCGCTCGATGGTGGCCACCTGTGCGCCTCTAAAAGGGTAAAACTTCAACGCCTTATAGCCTTGATCTACTACCCGTTTTACGCCCTCGGCAATCCCTTCAGGCGTGTTGTCCTTTCTCGGCCAGCCATTGGCGTACATGCGAATTTTGTCGTGTGACTTTCCTCCCAACAACTCGTACACTGGAACGCCCAAGGCTTTGCCTTTAATGTCCCACAGCGCCAGATCAATCGCACTAATCGCACTCGTCGTCACCGGGCCACCCGACCACGTCACGCGCCGATATAAAGAGGTCCAAATTCGCTCAATCTCAAACGGATTTTTGCCAATCAGAAAGCGCTTGAACGCCGCAAACTCGCCGAGCAATGCATCGTCTTTGTATTGCAAACTCGCCTCGCCCCAGCCGTGAATGCCGGCGTCGGTTTCGATTTTCACAAACATCCAATTGTTGGTCCCTTCCGATCCTATCCGCACCACCTGCAAGTCAGTAATTTTCATTTTTTTCTCCGTTGTATGTTAGATAGTAGCTTCAGACTACACGCCACCACGGTGCGGCGAGTACGCGATCGGTAAGCCAGAACGTTTCTTCGCCATCGTAGAGAATGATTCCACGCTGCGCCATATCGGAGTACTCATCTAGGAATGTATGCAGATGTCGCACATCCCCGGGATGGACGCTAGCGGCGGCCTTCACCTCCACGGGCAGCAGACGCCGGCCCGTTTCAATGACGAAATCGACTTCGGCCCCCTTGGTCGTCCGCCAAAAGAGAATCTCTGTTCTTTCGACGCGAGTAGTCGCCCAAGCGAGTAGGTCGCAGAGCACTATGTTCTCTAGATGCGCGCCACGAGGATGCGCATCGCCCGCTAAGTGCAAAGCCAACCCGGTGTCGCCCCAGTAGAGTTTGGATGACTTGACCAGCCGTTTCGTCCTGTTGACAGAATAGGATGGCAGGCGCACCAGTTGGAACGACACCTCTAGCAAGTTGAGATATCGCTGCACTGTGGAAGGGGCAAGATATACGTCCCGAGCCAGGTCTGCTTGGTTTAACAGCCCTCCAACGCGCAGACAGGCTGCTGTCATCAACCTCCGCAGATCGGTGATGCCTTCGATGGCGGATAGACGCGGGATATCCCGCTCCAAATAGGTAGCTGAGTAGCCTTCAAACCATAGCCGCCGGTCGTCATCATCGCTCAACTCATGGGCTGGGACGGGATAACCTCCGCGTCGAGCAAGGGCGATCCACGACTCTGCTTCGGCTGGTTCCGCGAGCAGCACATCCCGCCATGCAGTAGGAGGCGCATCTACGAGTTCCGGCCACAGACCAGGCCTAGCCAACCCGCGTTGCTCGCGACGGGTCATGGGCCAGAGCGTCAAGTAGCTAGCGCGGCCAGCCAGCGTTTCACCCACCTCCTTCATAAGCAGCAGATTCGCCGACCCAGTCAGGAGGAAACGGCCAGCAACCCGATCTTCGTCAACGAGGCGCTTGATGGCGAGTAGCACATGCGGCACCCGTTGCACTTCATCAAGCGTGATCTGCACGGCCCGAGCAGCAAGGGCATCTGGTTCGCGTTGGGCTTGTTCGAGGATGCCGTAATCGTCTAGGGTGAAGTAAGATCGATCTGTCCCGATGGGATGCATGCGGGCGAGGGTGCTCTTGCCGGTCTGTCGTGCGCCAGTGAGAACAGTCACGGGCATGACCCTCAGTGCCCGCTCCACACTCGCGGAAGCAAATCGAGGTAGCAGTCGATTCGTGTTCATATACCCATGATATGGGTGATAATCACCCATGTCAAGGGTGATTATCACCCATAAAGAGATCTATACGCCCGCGGCCCAGCCATTGCCCCCGGCGCGTACTTTGCCTTCGCTTTTGAGTACCTCCGCGCCGTGAGCACCTCCGGCTACCCCTTGAACTACCTGCACTCGATGGCCCATTTCTCTTAGGGTTTGCACAATCGCTGGGTCGATGCCGCGTTTTAGTTCGAGGGGTTCTTGGGCCTCGGCGTTGAGGCGGGGGGCTGTGGCTGCTCCCAAGGCGGTGGCGTTGAAGTCGATGATGCGCTGTCCGAGTTGGGCACCGACGCTGATGATGCGGCGACCGCCGGGCAGACCAATGGCCACGTCGCGCTGGGGCAGGCGCAAGATCATGGGGACTACGTTGTTGAGCGGACGCTTGTGTGCAGCTACGGAATTGGCCCGACCGGGGCGGGGATCCAAACGGCACATGCCGTGGCCCAAAATAATGCCCGTGTCTGGTACGGTGAAACAGGAACCAAAGGCTGCGCCTTGGGTTATGGTAATGCCGACGAGATTGCCCTCGGCGTCTGCGGCTGATACGTGCAGGGTTTCGGCCACGGCTGGACCCGAGGCTTCGTACACTTGCTGATCGACCCGCTCGGGGAATTGCTGCAGAGCTTCGACGCGACCGGCGGCGTAGTCCTTGCTCAGCAAGCGCTCCACTGGCACATCGACGAAATCGGGGTCGCCGATGTAGCGCAGGCGGTCGCGCCAAGCCTGTTTGACGACTTCGGCTAGCTGGTGCCAGTACAGGGCTTGGTTGTCGGGCACTACGGGCAGGCATTCCAGCATGTGCAGAATCTGGAGGGCGGAGAGGCAGCCGTTGGGCAGAATTGGCCCGTACACCGGCACATCGCGGTAGGTGATTTGGTACGGCTCGGTCAGGCGCGGCGTAAAAGCAGCCATATCCTCGCGGGTGAGAGCGCCGCCGCTGGCTTGGACGTAATCGCCGATGGTGCGGCCCAATTCGCCGCCATAAAAGTCGCGCCAACCAGCTTGAGCCAAACGCGCTAGGGTGCGCTCCATGTCGGGGCGATGCCAAATGTCGTCGGGGTTGGGCAACTCGCCCTGCGGCGCGAGGTGGCTAAACGTTGCGGGGAAGCGGCGCAGAATGGCTTCTTGGTTGCGGATGGTACTGGCTAGGGCCGGGCCGTAGGGGAAGCCGTCGGCGAGCAGCCCTTGGGCCGGGGCGACAATCGAGGTCCAAGGCAACTGCCCCCAGCGCTCGTGCAAAAAGCCCATGCCAGCCATTTGGCCGGGGACGGCTACGGACTGGGGGCCGTACACGTTGGCATCGTCGCGCACGCTACAGGCGTATTCCTTTTCGTTGGTGCACATGTTGTCGCGGCGGGCCGGCAGAATGTCGTACATGTGCTCGTGGGCCGCGGCTGGAGCCACGGCATTGGCGTCGAGCGACCAGACGCGGCTGGTGGAACCTTCCAGAACAACCGCTGCCGACATGTAGCCGCCGATGCCGTTGGATTGGGGGGCCAACATGCAGCAGGCCAGACTAGTGGCTGTGGCCGCATCCATGGCGTTGCCGCCTTGGGCCAATATCTGCGCGCCAATGCGCGCCGCAGCTGGCTGTTGGGCGGACACAGCGCCACCGTCGGCTAGTACTTGGTGTCCTTCGATCATGGGGATCTCCTTCGCACCACTAGGCTAGCCAAAGCGCACGCCCGTCGGGATAATCCCCACGTCCTCCCCGCGCCGCATGGCCTCAGCCGCGTCGAGGATGCTCGCCAAGTCGTGCTTGGGTTCAAACCCCAACTTTGCCTTGATGTTCGTCAAATCCAGTTCGAAATAATTCCAATCCGGCCGCCGCGCATCGGCGTAGCCCAGTCCGAAGCGCTCGGCGAGATAGGGCACAGTCTCGCTCCAATCGAACAGCGCGGCCCCGCCCAGATTGAACACCTCGCCCACGGCCTCGTCGCGCTCCAGCGCCAACACCAGCCCTTGGACGATGTCGCGCACGTCGGCATACACCTGCCGAAAGGGCCGCCCGTCTGGATTGCGCGAGAGCAAGAATTGCTCCTCGCCCGTCCACAGCGCCTTGATTTGCTCGGCAAAGTCCCCCTCTTGGTCTTTGAATCGCTCGTACACCGGCCAGAACAAAAACAGATGCGGCAAGCCGTTTGCGTCGAGGAATTCGCCCGGCTCGATAATCGTGGCAAAGCGCGTGGTCACCGAAGGTAGCCCGAACTGCAAGTGATAGCTCATCACTAGTTCTTCGCCGATCCACTTGGTCAGGAAGTAGGGCATCGTCTGGTAGCGGGCGACTTGGTCTTCGCGGATTGGCTCTTCAAAGCAGCGGCCGTTGTAGGGATTCTCCCAGTAAATCGCCTCGGTGGAGGCATAGACTAGACGGTGCAGATTGGGCGTCAGCTCGCGGATGGACTCTAACACGTTGATGGTGCCCATGCCGTTGATTTCGAGGTATTCGCGGTTGTCGAAGGGGCCGCCAAAGGCTGCGGCAATGTGGTACACTGCATCGACTCCTTCGACAGCGCGGCGCACGTCGGCGAGATTGCGCAAATCGCCTTCGATGGTTTCGACGCGGTCAAAGCTGTCGAGCTTGTGGGCGCGGCTTTGGTCGCCGGGATAGACAAACGAGCGGATGTCGTGCCCTTTGTCGAGCAGGGCTTTGGCCAAATTGGCTCCGACGCGGCCGGTGCCGCCGGTGATTAGGATTTTCACGTTGCACCTCTTTGATAGGGATGAATGGCTTTAGCTGGCGCTGGGTAGGGCGCTGGCCAAGAGTTTTTCCGGCGTGGCCTCGGCCCGTGCGTACTCGGCGGCGATCCGCCCCTCGCGCATCACATACACTCGGTCGCATAGCCCCAGAATTTCGGGTATTTCCGAGGAGAGGACCACGATTGCCAGTCCTTGGCGCGCCAGCCCGTCCAGCAATTGGTAAATCTCGGCTTTGGCGCCGACGTCGATTCCCCGGGTCGGCTCATCGACGAGCAGCACCCGCAAGTTTTCCTTGAGCA
>VXZF01000079.1 GCA_009845645.1 Gemmatimonadota bacterium
GCATGCACAGCGCGTATGAGCTAGGACCGGCGACGGCGATTCGTCTGCACATCGCGGCCTTCACTTTTCCCTACGAAATGCCCTATCACATCGTCTGGGGGCGGGACCGCGCCTTCCCGCCCTTCTCGGCGCACGCGATTGACTCGCATTACAACCAGTGGGCCGACGACGTGATCTGCGGCGGCAAGATGGCCTACGATCAAGGATTTCTCGCCGTGCCCACGGGACCAGGGCTAGGCGTCGAACTCGATCCCGAACGCCTGCGCTACTACGCCTTCAGCGAAGAAAAGGCCGCAGCCCATACCCGCCACATCGAACAGATCCGCGCAACCCATCTCGACGCGCTGGGCTGGCGGGTGGAGCGCGGCGGCTGGCGGCGCTATCGGACGAGCTAGGCTCTTTTACTAAACCACAAAGGTGCTAGAGCTTTTGGATTAATAGGCTACGGCAAAGGAACGGATGACAATGCCCTCGCCGGCATCGGCACCGAGATCAACGCGTAGGAGATAGATACCCGGTTCGACTAACGCACCGCTGTAGTCATGCCCCGACCAAGTATAATGCTGCTGGACATCCGCTTGGGCTGCGACTAGCGAGGCCAGGTGGCGACCGGCGAGATCGTGGACGGAAACTTTGGGAACGATCTCGGCTACCTTGAAGGCGACGAAGCGCACCTCAAACAAGTCGTTGACGCCGTCGTTGTTGGGGGTGAACGCCTCGGGCACCTGCAAGTCGGAAATCAGCCGGTCGCTACCGGTCAATGCGGGCAGCATGACGATGTTGGAGCGGCGTTCCATAGCCTCGACGGATTGCCAGATTCCGGGCCGTTCGCCCAAACCGAGATCCAAGGCGAAGACTGTGGCGTTTCGTATTACGCGGGTGGTGAACGAGACGCGGACTGAGTCACTGTGAACAGAAGCTGGCAGGACGACGACTAGCGAATCGCCGCGTTGCTCCATCGCGGCGGGGGCGATGGCCTGCCCCCCAATTTCGAGCTCGACATCGCTAGCCGCTGCGGCAAGGGCGAAACGCAGGCGGTCGAAACCGCTGTCCTGTTCCCCGGCCCCAGTCCTGAGAGTATAGGTGAAGCGAGTGTCCGCGTTGGGGTGAGCTTCGCGGGGTTGGATACGGCCTTTGGCCTCCTGTACAAAGGCGTCTTCAAAGTCGATAGACAGCGCGTTGATCGCAGGGGCAACGGCGGGGTCATCGGTGACGAGGATTAGTTCCAACTGCACGAAGCGGCGCGGGCTTTGCGATTTGAATCCCTCACCGATCGCTTTGTAATCTTCGCTCCAAGCATCCCAATCCTCGCCTACGACTATGGTGGTGTCGATCCGCCCGCGCAGCACTTTGGGAGAGCTGTTCCACTTTTCCTCGGTGACTTTATCGCCTTTGCGGTCGTAGAAGTCATAGACTTCGCTGAGGGTATTGCCCGAGCGCGAGCGCAAGTGCAGGCGCGTGCTAGGAGGAAGGTCCGCGTCCCAAGATAGCCCCTTGATGACCTTGGGGCGTCCATCGCCAGCTTCCGCCCCTAGGTCGATAAAGTCCGAGCGCATGATTACCTCGGCGGGGTGCCCCGGCGAGAAAAGCATGAACTCGGCCCACTTAGAGTTCCAGCCGCTCGTGCTGTGGACGTGCCAGAGCAGATACCGCACCCGGCGTGGCCGGAACTGGTAGCGCAAGTAATGCAAGCACGAGGGACAGTTGTCCGGCTGAAAGAGCAACTCGTAATAGTCAAAGGGCTCGGGAACGGGCAGGTCCGTGCTGATGGAGGGCGTGCCGTCTGAGGCGAGGATAGTAAAGCCCCGTGCGGGGCCAGCGATAAACCCGGCCGTACCCTCCTGCTCCTTTAATACATAAATGAAGGCCCCGTCGAGCCAAAATACAGCTCCTAGGTCTGCGTAGAACCAAGTTCCCTGCTCTTGCCAACTGCGCTCCCGGCCGGCGAAGGCCACAGGAGCAATGGCGCTATTGGTGTTCATATTGGCGTCGAAGAGGCTGATATTGGAGACGGAAGTTAGGCCGTCGATGACCAAGCCGCGGCGCTCGAGGCCAATGGAGACGTTATCGCCGATACCGATGACCTCTATCTCGGCAAGCGCCCCTTCTAGGTCGAAGGCCTCGACAGTAAAATTGATGTACTGGAGGAGCCGGTACTGGTCTTTTTCTTGGGAATCGATATTGAGATCCGAGTCGAGTACCCGCGATGTGGCCTTGGATATGAAAGTAAGCGGTATCGAGATCTCGGCCTCCTCGTTGGGGCGGGTAGTGCGATAGACAGGGTCGAAAATGAAAAGGTCGTCGAGGGGATTGGACGTCACGCCGGTGGCAATGAAGACAGTGAATTGCCGGAAGGGCCGCGCTCCTTGTTGATCGGGGAAAGTGAGGCGAATTTCCTTGGCCAGTACTGCGCGTCCTAGGTCAATCTGCACGAACCACTCGCCGAGGACCGCGTCCGGATCGGGCTTCCAAAAGGTGCCGGGGTCTCCGTCGATGACGCGCTCGGCTGTGGCTTGTCCGCTACCTGCCTCCCATACGCCGCCGGGAACGGCGTCGCCACGAGTCTTGGTCGGGTGGGTAAAAAGAGACGCATCGGCGATCACGTTGGTGTTCTTGCGGTATTTGACTAGCTGGAGCTGGCCCTCCTCGCTAATTTGCACCAAGCCGAACGGTGCCTCCCAATCCGCCCAGTCCTCAGCGCTGTCGAAGGTCAGACGCTCGGCTGAGCTGGGGCGGGCGGACGATAACAGGAGCAGACCGCAGAGTAAAAAGCCGATACGCACGTTGACTGTTTCCTAATAGGCAATGCCCAACGGGCGCAGTTGGGACTGCTGGGGGGCATCAGTACCGAGCGAAATGGATAGGAGATAAAGTCCCGGGGCTGGAATCCTGCCCCGCTGGTCGCGGCCGTTCCAAGTAATCTGTTGGGGACCTGAATCTTGGGTCCCGGCGGCGATCCGAGCGACTCGGCGGCCATCGAGCGAGTACACTTCGAGAGTCACCGGCACTTGCTCGGGCAGGCGGAACAACGAGTAGGCGATGTGCAGTTCGTCGTGAACTTGGTCGCCGTTGGGGGTTAAGACCGGAGTAGAAAAGGAGAGGTTCTGGATGAGATCAGGAGAAGCGTCCGGGGAGCTGAGCACTCGCAGACTGTTGGTCGAAATAGCTTCGCCAGCATCGCCGGGTACGATCTGCTGGGGCAAGCTCTCGCTGTCGGCGGCGAAAACCTCGCCCTCGAAAGTCGCAGCGAATTCAAAGACTTCAGTGCCAAAGACCACGCGGATGGGCGAGTTTTGGGTTGGAGTTACCCGATCGGGAAGACGGACGACCAAAGTGCTTTCTTCTTCGACTACTTCTGCGGGCTCAACCGCGGCAAGGGGTGTGCCCATTTCTAGGCGTCGGAAAGCAGCCCGGTTGCTGGTGTGGATGCGCAAGGCATCGAAGCCAGAGGCCTGAGCGCTGGTAAAAACGGCTTGCACGTCATAGACGAAATCAGTCATCGCGCCCAACTCGACCTCGGTAAAGCCGCGCTGGGGCTGGAGGTCGTCGGCTCTGGCCACTTCGCCGCGGACATCGTCGGCCAAAAGTGGCGCGGTCTCGACCCACAGCGAGTCGAGCCGGACCCAAGCGTCGAAATTCTCGCTTTTGAGCGTGATGGTGAACTGGAGGTGCGAGCCAGAGCGCAGCCGGAGCGGCTGTCCCGACTCGGTAAATGGTACCGACCAAAAGGTCCAATTGTCGCTGTCGTAGGCGACTGAGGCGCGAACTCCAGGTTTGGGCTCACGGGTGCGGAAGCTGCCGGCGTCAGCGCTGACTCGGACGAGCCGAGCTTTGAGGTCGTTTTCGTAGCGATCGCGCGAGACTTCCTTTTCTAGGCCGGTATTGGTGAACTCGTGGTAAATGTCCGGGACATCGTCGCGGCCGGTACGCACCTCAACCTTGACCTCTACTGGAGCGTTAGGTGCTTCGATCGCACGATCACCCTCCATGCGCATGGGCGTAGCAGCCCAGTGCAAGCGGCCGAAGTTAGCGATTGATCCCAAATCCACAATTTTGGTGACGTAGATCACCCGCTGTGGTATCCCCAAGGCAAAAAGTTCAAAATCGCCGATATTGCCCTTGATCGCTCGGGCTTGATTGCCTTGGGCACCACAATCACGGCAGCCGCTTAAAGCCTCTTCGTCGAGGATCGACAATTGCCGCCGCCAGCGGATGAAGCGCACGTATTGGCGCGGAAAGTTGATGTGGACAGTGGGATCGAGATTTTCGGCGACATTGGCGACGACCTTTTCTAGGAGATCATTCCCTCCTTTGGGAATCGCCGGGTCCGCGTCACCGCCAATGGAGACATCGAAAGCGGGAGGGGCATCGGTCAGAGTGGGAGTGCCCTCAATGCGAAATCCCACGGGCGAAGTGAAGAACCCGAACTGGACAGCCGGCACGGGCACAGCCACGTCGATAGTGAAGTACTCGGCGGATATCCCGCCTTGGGCGATAGGGATATTATAGGAGGTACTATCGCCGTCAATCAACCAAGAGCCATTTTCAGAGGGGTCGGGGATGCCGTCTTTAAACTTCCATATCCGCGGCATCTGGCCATCGACGTAGCCTAGGATCTTGTCGCTGGGATCGCGCCAGAATTGCCAGTTGTGCAAATGCGAAAACACGGTCTGATCCGGCGTCAGGTACACTGGCTGGATCGCCCCCGGCGTGCGTTCAAAGTCGATGAGTATCTCGACCGAGTCGGCTTGGCTCCACTCTAGGCCGCTGCCCCCTAGTTGCCAGATGCCTAGCTGAGCCTCTCCCGGCGTCGCTGCCAGCAACCCCAAGGCGGCGCACCACCACAGATTGTGCATAAATCGCCTCCGCGGTATATATGCCAATGTCCGCCCTATTAGTACGAAATACGACAATCCTCAACAAGCGTTAAAAGAGGAAGTTAATACACCACTGAAACCACGCGCCGGATGCGCTGCTGGTGGGCGTCTCCGTCGAGGTGGAGTTCGAGCACGTAGAGTCCAGGCGGCACCAGTTGCCCTGCTTGGTCGCGGCCATCCCAAGTGAAGTCCTGAGCACCCGCAGTAACAGCTTGCGAGCGCTCGGTGAGCACGTGGCCGGCCAAGTCGTAGAGCCGCAGGTGCCAAGGGCGCGGTTCGAGGATGTTGATCACGTCGGCGCGGACGGCGAGCACATCGTTTATGCCGTCGCCGTTGGGCGTCAGCACCTCCGCGTCGAAGACGATGTTGAGCAACAGGTCGCGGGCGACGGGCAGACCGACGACGTTGGTGCTGCTGGCGACTTGATCGGTAGCATCCCCGGGATCGACGCGCTGGCGGCTGGCGTCCTCGGTGCGCGCGTCTTGGATGAAAAGGACGAAGGGAGTGGACTGCTGAAATACTTGGGCGGCAAAGCGCAATTCGACGAGATCATTGTCGCGTAGCGGCTGGGGAAAAGTCACAGCAAAGCCAGCTTCGACCGGCTGGTTTGTGACCTCCAAGGGCTCGTCGTTGACCAAGGCGCGAATAAAGCGCGTCGGCGTCGGCGTCTCCACGACAAGACGGTCGAATCCAGATGCCCTCGTCTCGCGCGGACGCAAGAAGAAGCGGAATTCGGTTTCCTCGCCCGGCAGAACCTGAGTCGGGAAAATTTCGCTGACAGCGCGCTGAGATAGCGGATCGCTGAAGGCAATGCTGAGCGCGTCGAGTTGGAGTGCCACCGACGGATCTTCAGTGACCATCCGCATCTGTAGCTGAGCATAGCGCCGCGGCGAAGGCGATTGGAACTCCTGGCCGGAGAGTGCGTAGAGCTTGCTCCACGCGCTCCAGTCGCCGCCGATAACCCTAGAGGTGTCAATAGGCCCTTTGAAGCTGGCAATCAGCTTGTCGTAGCGCCTCTTGGTGACTTCCTTGCCATTCTTGTCGTAGTAGGTGAGCAGGTTTTCGACCTCGTTGCCGGAGCGACTGCGCAGCTCCAGCCGAGTACCCGGCGGGATGTCGGCCTCCCAAGATAGGGCATTGAGGCTTTTAGGACTTTGGAAGTCCATGATGTGCGAGCGAAATTCCAGATTCTGCGGGAAGCCCTCGCCGAACACCTGAAGCTCCTCGGCAAACCCCCGGAAGGCCCAGCGATTGCTCGCGTCCCAGCTCTTCCACAGCACCCGGATAAAGCGGGTGGGCACCAGCCCGAACTCGTGGGTGGCGGCACCAGTTACTTTTTTGACGTATTCGCTAGCAGTGCCGGAATAGTACTTCTGCCAGATCAGGGTGCCATCGGGCGCCACAGAGCCGTCGGAACCGAGTACCTCGTAGAAATTGAACCCAAAAGAGCGCCGGGTAACGAAGAAAGCAATGGTACGACCGCTGCCAGCGGTGATGCCGCCGCCGGGCCGGGCAACTACGCCGCCGACGATTTTGAGCTTATCGACAAAATAGGTGGCCCCCAAGTCGAGGACGATGTGCGAAAAGACGTCGCGCTCGGCTTGGATGGTGCGCCGCACGAACCAGCGGGTAGAGAGATCGCCGTCAATGAGCACTCGGGCGTTGCCCAGCGGAATGAGGTCTTGGGTAACGAACGCATCGAGGACGACTTCGAGGTTGCCGCCGCGTTCGAGCGTCCCCAAGGCCAGATTGTCGCCCAGCGCTTCGACCTCGACTTCGAGGAGGCGGGTGTTCGGTTCGAGGGCGAGCAAGTCCAAGCGCACGTACTGGATCGGCGTGTGGAAGGACTGGTCGAGTTCATAGGTGATCTCGTGGCGAGTGTTCTCCTTGAATCGCTCGCGCTGACGGTAGATGACGGTCCCAGCGATCGGATTATCGACCTCATCGACGGCGTGTTCTCCGGTGGAAAGCAGCAAGTCAAAAAGCGCTGGAGCCGGTCCTTGGGGATCGAAGATGAGCTTGACGCGGCGAGCGGAGACGCCCCGGCCCAAATTGACCTCAATGTTCCAGCTTTCGGGGGGATCGTCCAGATGTGGATGCCAGCCAGTGGAGAGATCGCCATCCATGACCAGCGGCGCATCTCGTAGATTGGAACCAGCGCGGCGTATGCCGCCGCCAAAGGCCGCGGCATTGAGGGCTGCATTGATGTTGCGGCGAGCAGCGATGGGCTTGAGTCCACCCTGTGGGGTCAGTTCAACCGTGCCGGGCAGCGGCCAAGCCTGCCAGTCGCGGCGCGAGGCAAAGCGAATCTCGTCGGCACTTGCCGAAGGCACGCTGAAAGAGGCGCAGACAACCCCACACAAGCATAAGACGAATCGTCCAAAGGAGTCCATGATTTGCCCTGCTCCTGCATAGAGTGGATTCAAACGCTACTTCTGCAAGACGCTACCCGCGCCATGGCGGTCCCAAATCCCCACCGCACCGTTGCGCTGCCCATCGGCCCCCAAAAAGACGAGGTGAGTTCCATTGGCGGCGTTGACGTGCAAACCGCCGTTGCCGCCAGTACCCGCACCCGCGTAGATCAGATTCTCGCCGGTGCGGCTATTGATCAGCAGGCCGCCGTTTTGCGACGAATCAGCCCCGGCGAGGAAGATGTTGACCCCCTCGCCATTGTTGGCCATCAGCAGGCCGCTGCCCTTGTCTTCGCCCGCAGCAATTAGCAAACCGCCGGCCGCACTCCGCAGGGCCAAGTGGCCGCTGCCAACCTCGCTCGCGCCTAGGTACGCCAGCTGCTCACCCGCGGCATTGTACACCTGCAACGCGCCCCCCTCTTGGTCGCGGCTTACAATCGAAACCAGCGGCGCGCCAGCAGCCGTGTTAACCATCAGCAAGCCGTGACCGGCTGCGTCGGTACTGAGGCTAACCCCGCCCTGCCCATTACCGGCCCCCACCCACAAAGCACCGTTCTGGCGTTCGTCAGCCGTAGCTACTAGCACGGGTTGGCCCTCGTCGTTGAGGATTTCAATGGCGCGGGCGCGGACCACATCGGCCCCGGACGCCGTGCCCATCAAGGCAGTACTCAGCGACGCACTCAGCACAATGGCAACGTCGGTTAGGGCCAGCGCGGCCAGCAGCGCCAAGAGGCGGCGGCCAATGTAGCGTTCCAAAGAAGCGTAGGGTTGAAAGGCGTGCATACGTGTCCTCTCGGTAAAAGCGAATTTTTCGTCATCTATTTTATGAAACCTACACAAGGAGACACACATGGCCAAGATCGAGGAATGCGAACCAGCGGACAGCCTAGGAGGAAATTGTGCCGCCGCATCTATTTGCCAAGAAAACGCGCCGTTACTTGTTAGACCCCTTTTGCGCGTCCTATATTGGATTATTGGCTCGGCTCAATAGGATACCTC
>VXZF01000585.1 GCA_009845645.1 Gemmatimonadota bacterium
CTCAGGTTTTCCCGCCGGATGTCGATCCGCTGAACATGCGCAATAGCTTGGTCAACACCTTGTTCATCAGCTCGGCCTTTCGGCAGCTTTCCAACCTCAACGTCATCAACAGCGTCCAGTGGATTCGCAACAGCCAAGCCGAGGACGAGTTTGAAGACGGCACCCAGCAGGAAGCCGGAGTGCTTTCGACCTTTACCATGGTCAACCGACTCGACTATACGATCAGTGCTGGTAACCTGAACATCCGCCCGATGTTCAAGCACCTGTTCTTGCGCGATCATTCTAGCGTGCTCGAAGACGCCACGGGCGATGGCAGTATTCGCTCGTTCTCGATTTATGCACCAATCGTCAGAACTCGCTTCGACCTGACGACCAAGTCCAATCTGCAACTGGGCTTCCAAGGCTTCCCTTTCTGGCGACACACGAGCTTGGACCGGGTGGACGAGCGCAACGATTTTAAGGAGTGGACGCTGGTGCTGATGATGAGCAACCGCTCAGATCACTACGGCTACAATCTCGCCTCCCAGTTTGGCTTCATTAGAACCAGCCGGGAGTACGACGATGCCACTCGCGCTTCCGATAGCTTCGACAACTCGCGCCTGTTCTTTGATATTGTGGCCGGGTTCTAGGCTTAGGAGATTGACACCATGATTCTGGTAAATCTGCTGCTAATCGCAGCGGTCGGCGTGGCTGCCAGCCTGAGCACGCGTTTCTTCTCGCCGGTGGAATTGCAAGACCGCTTTGAGGAAGGTCAGAAACTCTATGCGCTGGGGGACTACGACAGAGCCATTGAGCGCTATGAGGTCATTCTCTCCACTGAGAGCAATGCCATGATCAACGTGGAGGATGTAACCGTAGCGGTTGACGAGTTCATTCTGCCGGTGCGCGTGGGGGCTACCTACCAGCTAGGCAATACCTACAACAAGTTAGGTCTCGAAAAATTGCAGCGCTCGCAGTTTTTGCGCTCAGAAAAAAAAGAGGCCGAGGCCGACGCTCGCTACGAGGAGGCACTGCAAGATCTAAACAAGAGCCGCGACCACTTCCGCACCCTAGCCGCGGACGAGAGCGTCGATGAGCGCACTCGGGTGATGGCGCAGTACCAGATGATTCAAACGAGTTACCAACTCAAGGAGTACGAGCAGGTCGTTGAGGAAGGGGATGAGCTACTACGCAGATTCCCCCATAGTCTCTATGAGGCATCTGTTCACTACGACCGCGCGTGGTCCTATTTTGAGTTGGAGCGCTACGAGGAGGCCATCGCCAGCTTCAAGCAGGTGTTGATCTTGGCTCCCAGAGGCTCCAACGCCGATCGCTCGCTCTTCCAAATTGCCGAGAGCTACGACAAGCTCGGGCAGTACGAGGAGGCACTGGAGTACCTCGATCGCCTCATCGCCCGCTACGACTTCGCGCAGATGACCGAGGAAGAAATCATCGAGATGACCACCCTCAAGCTCAAGGGCTTGGTCAAGGAGACAGCGCGGGAGCTAGTCGCCAAGGCTCACTTGAAAAAGGGCGATATCTACGCGCATAACGGCGAGGTCGAAAAGGCCCTCGCCTCTTATGCCGTGCTTCCGGCCGAGTACGCGGCTGAGCCAGTCTTGGTGCAAAATAGCTATATCCGCATCGCCGAGTTGGTGCAGAAGGAACAGGGCACGACAGCGGCCATCGCCGCGTACAAGGACGCCATCGAAAAGGTTGAGGACAAACTCTTTCAAGCCCGCACGCAGCTAACGGTCGCCCTGATGCTTTTCGATCAGGAGGAGTACCTCAAGTCGGCCCAAGAATACGAGATATATCTCAAGGCCTACGGCGATGTGGCCCAGCGCATCGGCTTCGACCGCTACAAGGTTCTCTTTCGCATCGCTCAGTGCCACCAAGAATACGGGCGGCAGGTCCTCAGCGAAGACCCGGCTAGAGCGGACGAGGAAATCACCAAGGCGCTCGAAAGCTACGACCAACTTCTGAGCGAGCGCGAGGACAATGTCCTGATACCGGACGTGCTTTTCAACGCCGGCTTTGCCAACCAACTCCTAAAGAAGGACGAAGCGGCGCAGCCGCTGTATCAGCGATTAGTCGATGAGTATGCGGACCATCCGGCGGCTCCCAACGGCCTTTTGCAGTTGGCTCGCATAGCCTATGCCGCATCCGAACTCAAACAGGCCGAGGAGATCTATACAGCCTTCCTCAACCGCTTCCCGGATTCGGAACTGCGCAATACGACGCGGATGGAATTGGGACTCACCTACAAGCGCCTCCAGGATACAGATAGCGCCATCGCCGCCTATGAGACAGTGGAAGAAGGTTGGGACAAGTGGCCTACCGTGCAGGTCGAGTTAGCCGAGCTATACATGGGCAAACAAGAGTACGAAAAGGCGCGCAAGGCTCTCTCTAGTGCCTTGGATCGGGCCGACGACAACACCCTAAGAGGCCAAATGCACTACACCTTGGCTCGGGTACATTTCGCCGAGGACAATTTCGCGGGTGCGATCAACTCTTGGGGGCAGGCCATTGCGCTGAATCCGCCCGTGCACATCCTGCAAAATTCGCTGCTGGCCCGCGGCGGTGCGTACTACGAGGTCGCCAAACAGCAAGACGCCGTCGGCGATACGGCCAAGGCCCGCGTGAGCTATGAGGCATCGCTGGAGGATATGAAGGCCCTGCTCGAAAGCGATCCTGCGCCCCAGATAAAGGACAGCGCCTTCCGCACGCTGGGGGCGGGCATGATCCGCCTGGGGCGGCAAGAAGAGGCAGCTAGCTACTATCAAGAGCTCATCGCCGCGTCGGACGACCCCCAAGAGCAGGCGACCTTTAGCATGCTCCTGACCGAGCTGTACTACGATCAGCAGGACTTTGTCCAAGCCGAAAAATTCGCTCGTCAGCTCCTCGACATGCAGTTTGAAGACGACAATCAGGCGGGTTACTACCGCAAAGAACGCGCCTATTCCATCATCGGCAACGCGCTGCTGCAGCAAAAGAAGTACGAGGAAGCCGCCCGCATCTTTGCCCAAGGTCTCAAGCGCTATCCGAATTCGGGCGAGAGCGGCAACTTGGCCTTCTCCAAGGGCTTTGCCGAAATCAGCTACGGCGACTACGAGACAGCAGCCAAGAGCTTCAAATCCTTTGTTGACAAATATCCGCGCAACGCCAACCGCATTCACGGCCAGTACTATCTGGCCCACAGCCTCCAAGCCCTGACGCGGTTTAAGGAGGCCGCGACCGCTTTTACCGAACTGGTCGAGCGCTATCTCCAGTCCCAATACGAGGAAGAAGCGCTTTTTCTTATTGGCGAAAACTACTACAACGAGCAAGCCTTTGCCGAGGCCGTGACCGCATACCAAGCCCTCTTGGCCAAATATTCCCAAGGGCCATACGGCGGGTCGGCGCAGTACGCGTTGGCTTGGTCCTTTGTCGAACAAGAGGAGATGGAGCAAGCAGTAGGCGCGATGCAAGACCTAGTTGCCAATTACCCCGAGAGCGAATTCGCTCCCAAAGCGCAGTTTACCATTGGCGACTACTACTACAATATCCAGTCTTATGACGAGGCTATGGCGGCCTACGAGAAAGTACTCAAGCTATATCCCAACTCCGAGGAGGCGTCACGGGCCACAACTTTAGTGGAAGAGCTAAGCGAGATACAGGCCAGCTTTAGCTACAACGAGGCCATGAAGCTCTTTGAAGCCAAAGACTACGAGCAGGCCGTGCCAGCTCTACAGAAAATTATCCGCGATTATCCCGGCACCTATACGGAATTGGCTGCGTACTGCAACTTGGGGCTGGTCTATGAAATCACGCGCCAGTGGTCGCAGGCGGTGGAAAACTATCAGGTAGTGGAAGAAAAGGGTGGGGACAAGCCGGAAAACGCCGATGTAGTCAGTTTTGCCAAGCTGCACCGAGAATGGATTGTGGAAAACCGACTATAGTGAGCTTTTAACGCAACGCAAAGTAGGACACAATACCGGGAGGTTGTAATGGAGCAGAATTTTTTAGTTGACCAGTTTTTCAAAGGCGGGCCTATCATGTGGCCTCTGTTGCTCTGCTTGCTGATCGCCCTAGCCATCATCATAGAACGGCTGTGGCGTCTGCTGACGGTCCCGGGCGAAGAGGAGGCCGAACAGCAGCTCAACGAGGCCGAGGAAGTGCTCAGAAGCCAAGGCGAAGGCGGGGCCATTGAGCTGTTTCGCCAGGGTAGTGGGGTGCTCAACTTCATCTTCGCCGCGTTGGTGAAGCGCTACGATACCTTGGTGCTGGAAAATCGCACGGACCTAGAGGACATGCGCCAAGAGTTGATCTTGGCTACTGAGGAGGCTGGCGAGATGTATCTCGGCCGCCTCCTCAACGCGCTCGGAACCATTGGCGTCCTTTCTCCGCTGATGGGGTTGTTGGGCACGATCATGGGTATGATTAATGCCTTCGACGCGATTGCCCGCGCCGGGGCTGGCGATCCGGCGGCTGTGGCCAGCGGCATCTCCGAGGCCCTGATCACGACGGCCAGCGGCCTCATCGTCGCTATTCCGACCATCATCTTCCACCGCTACCTCTCCGGCCGTGCGGAAAAGGTCTTCAAGAGCGTGGAGCTATACTGCCACGCCTTCGCCAATACCCTGCTGGTGCGCTTCCAAGCCAGTCAGCAGGAGGCCGGCTAGGCAGAAAGAGACGCAGCGATGCGGCAGAGACGAAAAAGCGGATACGGCAAAAGCGCCTTTAAGACCTCGGAAAACCCGGATCTGACTCCGCTGATCAACTGCATGTTCTTGCTGTTGGTTTTCTTCATGGTGGCGACCACCTTCGTCAACCCCAAGGGCTTGAGCGTAGATCTGCCCGGTGGCGAAGGCGAGTCGCGAGCGACCAAAGACATGAACATCGTGATTGACCCGGATCAGACGATCCAAGTCAACGGCGAGATCACGGATAAGGCGAGATTGGCGGAAAAAATCCGCCAAGTCATTGAAGCCGACAATACCAAGAACGTGATCTTGGAGTCTGCGCGCTCAATACCGCACTCCTATGTGGTGCAGGTGATGGACATCGCCCGCGGCGAGGGCATTGAGGCCATCGCCTTCGCCAAGAGCGGAGAAGGATAGCGTCATGGCTAGACGGAGACAGTCGCTGGCCGAAAAAGCCGGCGAATTTGAGCTGAATCTGACGCCGATGATCGACGCAGTGTTCCTGCTGCTGATCTTCTTTATGACCACCACGGTCTTCGTCAAGGCCACTCAGCTCAAGATCGAGCTGCCCGACTCGGTTCACTACGACCAGCTCAAGTCCGAAAAGAAGCTGAATCTGCGCATTTCGAGCGAGGGCCAGCTCGAGATCAACGGGCAGCTTGTGGCTATGGGGCAGCTAGCGAGTTGGTTAGAGGGCGAGAAGGTCCGCAGCGGCTCATCGACGCTGATTATCACTGCGGACGCGGATGCTGCACACGGCCATATTATCGACGCGATGGAAACGGCCACCATGGCGGGCATAGAAAAGATCGACATCGAAACCGAGGAACCAACCAATTGACAACAGCTAGCAAAAAGGGAGTTGCAATTTTATGAGAGAGAGGTACATGGCGCTCATCGGCTTAGTGGCGCTCGGGCTGGTCTGGAGTTGCGGGGGGCTGGTGCCGCCCCAACTCGCGTACGACCTACACGTGATATCCATCCTGCCCGAGGGCCGCGGCGATTACACCATCGATCCGGACGACAGTTCAACGGTCTTTAGTAAAGAGGGACTTTTAATCCGGGTGCGGCATCTGAGCGATGCCGAGCTCAACGAGCGCTTCCCGCCCCTGTACGATGGTCGCCACGTCAACCCTTATACCCGGGATGATATCGATCCTGAAAAGGGCTATATCCCTCCGCGGTTTACTGTTTTTGAAGTCGAGGTCATAAATAAGACCTATGCCAAGATCGAATTCGATCCGGCCAAGGCGACTATGGAATCGGGCGGCGAGACCCATCGCTACTACGATCCCGGGCGCGAGGGGGCCGTCGTGTTGGGGGGTAACAGCTTCACCAAGTACTACAAAATGGAGTTGGGCACTTCGGGTAATGAGCGCGAAATCAACTTGGAGCGCATGGGCATTATCTACAAGACGGTCTTTCACCGCCATCGACCGATCTTCCGCGATAGTAGCCAAAAAGGCATGTTGGTCTTCGACCCGTTGTTGCCAGAAAACGACGAGTTGCTGCTCACATTCCACGAATTTGTGCTGTCGTTTGACGCCAGTGGCAATCCGGAAGAGACCATCGACGTCGAGTTCCGCTTTGCGGTAGACCAAGGAACGAGGGAAAAGGCCAGCGCGGGCGGGGCGGGCTGAGTCCCCAGCGCTGCGCCGCATCTGGATAACGTATGGCAGGATATCTCATTGCGAGGAGCTGGACCTTCCGTCTAGCTCCTCTTTTTATGCACAAACCACTGTTGGCCGGGGTGCTAATCTGGACTTGCATTAGTTGTGGCGAAGAGCGGCCGGACAACGCCCGTCTGTTGGCTAAGGTCGGCGCGGTCGAGATTGCTGCGGCCGATCTGCGCACCTTTGAGGCCAATCTCAAAACGGCCACCATGCGCTTACAGCACCGGGACAACTTGCAGACGCTAATTGACCGCGAGGTGTTGCTTTTGGCGGCCAACGAGCGGGGTTTACAGCGCGACGAAGAGGTCTTAGCTGAACTCGCCAAGCGCGAGACCAAGGCCCTTGCCGACGCGATGTTGCGGCGCAATGTTGCAGCCAAGGTCGCGGTGACTGAGGACGATATCGAAAAAGCCTACGCGCGGCCGGGATGGGGCGAAAAGGTCGTCACTATGGAGATTTTTGTGCCCAACCAAGAACAGGCGCGTCAGGTGCAAGCGCTTTTGGCACAGGGCGAGGACTTTGCGGAAGTAGGCCGTCAATTCGCCGCCGACCTCTATTACGGCGTGCATACCGGCGAAATGCGGCAGGTAGCCTATTCGCCCTTCGATGGTCCCCGCGACCTAGCACAAGCGGTCTTCGCCCTGCCCGTGGGCGGCGTGACCGAGCCGATCCCCTTGCACGGAGGATTCGTCATCGCCAAAGTAGCAGAACGTCGCCGCGCCGAATTGGTCGAGATCGAAGACGGCATCCGCGAGGCGCTCGGCGACGAGCAACAAAAGCAACTGCGCGAATCGTACCTGCGGCACCTCAAGTGGGACTTGGAGACGGTTTTTGACGCCGAGGGCATGGATATTGTAGTAAGCGTCTTACAGGGTGCGGTCCGCTATGCGGATTTGGACGAGACCCAGCGCCAGCGCCCGGTCTATGCTTTTGAGGGCTTGCAGATGGATGTGGTAGAGGTCCTAGAGGCCGTGCGGCCATCGGGCCGACTGTGGCCGGAAGCCACGGCCGACGCCGTCAACGAGAAACTATCTGAGAGTCACTTTCCCACCCGCATCATGGCTCACGATGCCCGGCGCAAGGGCCTCGATAAAACCGAGGCTTTCGCGCGGTCGCATGAACTAGCGTTGGGCAACCTGATGCTGATGAAACTGCGCGAGCAGATCTTGGCCGAGGTCCCCGCGCCGACCGAGGACGAGCTACGGGCCTTCTACGAGGAGCACAAGCACCGCTTTCGCAGCCCCCCCCACGCGCAATTAGAGGAAATTTTGCTCGAGACCCCGAGCGAGGCGCGTCAGCTCGCAGCGCAGATTGCGGCCGGTGCCGAGTGGTCGGAGTTGGCCCGCGCCCACAGCCAGCGCCGCAACGCCGAAGATGGCCTCCTGTACGTCTCCGAATCACAGGCCCCCTTTTTGGGGGAGGCTTGGATGAATGCGGTGATGAACGCCGAATTGCACCAACTCCAAGGGCCGCTCCAGACGAGGGGAGGGTATTCGATCTTTCGGGTTATTGAAAGGCACCCAGAGATTTACCACGGCCTAGAGCTAGAACGGGTGCGGAATGCGGTAGAGCGAGATGTGCGGGAGCGCGCCGAGCGGGAGTTCTTCAACAGCTATCTGCGCGATTTGCGCCAAAAATACGCCGAGCAGATTGACGTGTACGAAGAGCACTTGCGGTATTTGGACGACGAGTTGGTGCAGAACTGAGCAAACGAGGGGAGTGATTTTTGTCGCAGGCCAACGCCCAAGAGCGCTTCGCGGTTATGCCCGCCGACGCCCCTTTTGAACCGGGCTTCAATGCAAAGACCCTGTGGGCCGCGCTCTTCGTCGGCTTCGTGATGTTGCCGGGCGCGATTTACCTCGGGCTGGTGACCGGGATGAGCATGGCCGGGGGGGCCGAATGGGTGACGCTGATTCTCTTTATCGAAATGGCCAAGCGCAC
>VXZF01000590.1 GCA_009845645.1 Gemmatimonadota bacterium
GGCGCATGACGGACTATGGCTGCCTGCGGAGGATGCGCACGGCTTGGCCGTCCATTAGCCGCTCGTTGCCGCGCACCACCGCGAGGTCGCCGGGCGCAAGGTCACCCGTAACGGCTACGTAGCCCTTGTGCGCCAGCCCGGTTTCGACGGGGCGGCTGACGGCTTTGCCGTCGCGGGCGAGGTACACGACCTGTCCTAGTGGGCCGGAGACTAGGGCGTCCTTGTGCACCAGAATCGAGGTCTGAGGTTGTGCGATCTGGAAGCGCACGCGCGCGGACATATTACTGCGCATCCGGCCCTCTGGGTTGAGAGCACCAACGACGACCGGAAAGGTGTGGGAGGATGCGTAGCCTTCGGCGAGGATGACGGCCACGAGGCCGGCAATGGGGTCGCCGCCGAGGGCATCGACGAAGATGTCGGCGCGATCGCCCAAGGTGAGTTGCGACACGTAGCGTTCGGGCACATCGACGTACACGCGGACGGTGTCGATGGAGATTACTTGGGCAATCTCGCCGCCGCGCCCGACCCATTGACCGACTTCGGTAAAGGTCTGGATGATGTGCCCGGAGAAGGGGGCACGGACGAAGAGGTCTTCTACTTGCGCTTGGAGGCCGGCTAGCTTGGCTTGGGCACGGGCCAGTTCGTAGGCGTCGTCGCGCAGATCTTGCTCAGACACCGCGTCGGTGGCGCGCAACTGGCGGCTGCGGTCGTAGTTAAACTGGCGCAGTTCAAAATCGGCTTGGGCTTCGGCTAGCGAGGCTTGGAGCGGATCGTTGGCTAATTCGAAGAGGGGATCGCCGCCGCGCACGGTTTGACCGGCTTCCGCGAAGCGCCTTAGTACTCGCCCCTCGGTCTCGGCGGCGACGCGGCTGGAGCGCATGGGCAGGATGCGCCCGACAAAGGAGAGGTCTTCGACAAGCGGTTGTTCGAGGACCTCGGCGACGATGACCGGCGTCGGCGGGCGCTCTTGACCGAGGAGTGCGCTGGGTAGCAAGGTCAGGAGCAGGAGGAAAATACGGGGCATTTAGATTTCCTTGGCAGAGTAAGAAAGCGCCAAGAAAGTAGGAATTGAATTGAACCGGGACAATAGGCGCTACTTGCGTCGCAGAACGGCGGTCTCGCGCACAAACCGCTCTCGGTAGCGCTGGCCCCCGCTGGCTCCGTACTGGTCAATCAGGCGCTCGATGCGGCGGATCCGCTCGCCGGTAGGTGGGTGGCTGGCGAACAGGTTTTCTAAATCAGAACGTCGGTGCGCTTCGAGTTTTTTCAGTTTTTCAAAAAAGCGCAGCAGGCCGCGCGGATCGTATCCAGCCTCGATGGCATAGCGGACGCCGAAGGTATCGGCTTCGCGCTCGTCGTCGCGGCTGAAGCGGGCACTGCCGAGTTGGGAAGCGATCTGGCCGAGTTGGTAGGGATCTTCGCCGAGGGCGAGGCTGGTGAGGAAGTCCATGCCGAAGCGGGCGGCGAGTTGGTTGGCGGAGTGGCGGCCGACGATGTGGCCGATCTCGTGGGCGAGGACTCCGGCGATTTCAGCTTCGTCTTCGGCGATCAGCAGCAGACCGCTATAGACGTAGAGATAGCCGCCGAGGACGGCGAAGGCGTTTATCTGTTTGGGATCGTCGAGGACTTTAACGCGGTAGCGGATGCCGGGGCGGTCTTCTATGGCTGGGGGAAGTAGGGCCTTGGTGACGCGCTGGATGTAGGATTGGAGGCCGCGGTCGGGGTGGAGGCGTTGTTGAGCTTCGATTTGGGCGGCGAACTTCGCGCCGAGTTTGATTTCGGTTTTGTCGGAAATCAGGGCGTAACCTAGCTCGCGGCGGACGGTGGCGCAGCCGGACGAGAGGGTGCAGGTGGCGATGAGCAGGACGAGGAAGGTGCGTTGGAGCATGGCCGTTGGCTTTCTTGCGATGGGTACAGGTTAAACACCAAACAGCTAGCGCCGGTTACTTTTTCTTCCGCGTGCCAAACTCGATCACTTTTTTTTGCGGCGAGAGGTTGATTTCGTCGAGCACCGTGCCGTCACGCGCCGTCAGAGCTTGGACGATGACCTCGGCGACGTCTTCCGGCAGGATATAGTTGTCGGGATCCGAGCCGGGCCGGAAGTCCAATTCGTCGAAAAAGGGCGACTGGACCATGCCGGGGTTGACCAACGTGACGCGGACGCCAGCGCGGGCGCACTCGGCGCGCAGGGCTTGGGCGAGGCCGCGCAGGGCGAATTTGGCCGCGCAGTACAAGCTGCCTTGAGCCGTGCCGGTGAGCGCGGCTTCCGACCCTATAAAGACCAAGTGTCCGCGACCGGCCTTTTTGAGGGTGGGGAGGAAAGCGCGGGCGACGAAGACGTGGCTGGTGAAGTTGAGGTCGATCAGGGCGCGGATTTGCTCGTAGGAGAATTGCTCTAGAGCGCCGAAGCGGCCGGCACCGGCGTTGAGGACTAGGGCGTCGAGGGCTGGATAGGCGGCGACGAGGTTCTGTAGGTGCACGGGGAGTTGATCGAGGTCGGCGAGGTCAATTGTGTGCGCTTCAAGGCGGCGGTCATCGCAGGGGAACTTGCCGAAGTCGCGGGCAACGCCAATGGCGTGATGGCCTTCGGCGAGCAGCCTCTCGCAGACGGCGCGGCCAATGCCGGAACTGGCACCGGTGACTAAGACGCGCATATCAGACCTGTAGGGTGGTGGAGGGACAGGGAAAGAAAAGCTCGGTGGGAATGTACTGGAGCAATTGATCCGCGCAAAAGTCGTGTAGCTTTTGGGCCAAGGCGGGCCGGTAGGAGACCATGCCGTTTTTTTCCTCCAAGCCATAGGCGAGAAGTTTTTCGTCTGGATAGAGCTTGTGCATGGTTTTGTACATGCCCTGCGGTAGGCGGAATTGGCCTAAGCTGACTGAGTGTAGGCTATCGCGCTGGATTTGCGAGAACACGAGAGAGAACAGGTCGCGGTAGCGTTCTTCGTAGGCGCGGTCGTAGAGCAGTGGATCAAAGCGCAGCCCAATGGGCCAGCCGCGTTCCTGCAGGGCGGCGATGGCTTCCAAACGCCGGGCCACCGGTGGCGCGCCAACCTCGAATTGATCGGCAAGCGCCGGTGGGGTCATGCTGAAGGCGACGACGCAGTTGGGTAGAGGCTCGGTGGCGAGTAGGGTTTTGATGCGCACGCTTTTGGTGCGCAGTTCAAAGTACGCCTGTGGGTGGTCGGCAAAGAAGGGGAGGAAGTCGGCTGTAAAGTGGGTAATGCCCTCTAGCGCGAGGCTGTCGCAGTCGTAGCCGGAGAAGAAATAGGGTGTATCGGGTGCGTCCACAGCGATGTGCGCGGCGATGTCTTGCTGGAAGTCTTCGTAGTTGACAAAGAGGACTAGGTGCGCCGAGCGATACAGGCCTTGGAGGAAGCAGTAGCGGCAGTCGTAGGGGCAGTTGAGCAGGTGCGAGAAATAGTAGTTGTGCTCGCCGCCGATGCCGTAGCCGTCGGGGGCGGGGAGGACGCGCCGTCCGGCCTTGTGGGCGAGGATGAGTGCGGGGCGGCGCTTTTGCAGGCGGAAGTTTTGCGCCGTGCGGTTGAAGACCTCGCCGTAGCGGTCGCAGGGGACTAGCTGAGCGCGAGGGAAGCGGTCGATCAAGGCGCGGGTGCGCGGGTGGTCGAGGATGGACTCTTCGGCGTAGATGAAATCGAACATGGCTAAGTCAAAAAGCGATCTCCCTAAGTACATGACAATGACCTAAATATGAGATATTTTGCTTGATATTGCGATGCGCGTTGGGCAATCTCTCCCGAGGCGTATTCAACGTCGAGGACTAGCGCCCTTATAGGAGAGGGATCGGCAGAATGGGGATTGGGATACTGTGTATGCTGGGGGTGTTCGCGTTGTGGAGCGTCATTCCGGTGCTGGTGAAACTGCTCTTTCCCGTTTTTGATCCGTTCACGATCGCCTTCCTCCGGTTGCTGCAAGGTGCGGCGGTCGTGTCGGCCGCCTTTTTCGCACGCGGCCATAATCTGCGGGACGTTCAATGGTCTTGGTGGCATGTGATCGGGGGGGTAGGCATGAGCCTGAACTTCTCGCTCTATGCGTTGGCGCTGAGTTATACCACGGCCAGCGCTGGCTCGTTGGTCGTCCAGGTGCAGTACGTCGCGCTGACGGTGCTGGCCGTCGCCGTGCTGCGCGAGCGGTTGGGTGCAGGGAAAATAGCGGGTATGGCGCTGGTGCTGGCTGGAGTCGCGGTGATCGTGGGGGCGCGCGAGGATGTGGGCCACCTGTTTGCACCGCGCTATGTCCTAGGCAATGTGCTGATGCTGTTCTCGGGGTTGGGCTGGGGGATATACGCGCTCGCCAACAAGGCACTTGCACAGAGGGTGGGGACCGCGGCGATACTGGCCCCAATGATGACGATGGGCGTGGTGGTCACGGGCGCACTGGCCGCGACCCATTTTCAACTGCACTCGGAGCCGACGGCAGCCACGTGGATTGTGGTACTCGTTCTGGGCGTGTTGGCTACTGGCTGTGCGTTTGTTTTAGTCTCGGAGGGCATGAAACGGCTCAGTGCCGTGCTGGTTGGTACGCTGACCGCTACGGCACCCATCGGGCAGATCGCGCTGGCCCACTGGGTGTTGGGGGAGCCAGTGACTTGGAGTCTGATTGGCGGTGGGGTTTTGATCTTGGCTGGCGTGCTCGGTATGGTGTATGCCGAGCGATTCCAGGACCGATGGCGAGATCGCGGCTAATATTTTTCTAGTCCTTAGCCACTAGATGCGCTCGTTCGGGCCGCAGAAGCTCTCTTAGTTTGGCGTCGTATTCTCGCTTGGTCGCCGCTTGATTTTCGGGCAGGCCGATTTCGATCCCCGCCGCCGTATAGGTCATAACCAGTGCTTTGCGCGGCTCGTTGTTTATATTGGTTGATCCGCCGTGGACCATCGACGTCGTCAGCACGGTCACTTGTCCTGCCTGCGCCAAAACCGGCTGTGGCGCAGCGTATTCTGGCGGCAGGTTCGCCATTTTGATGCCCTGGACCCCCGGAATCGCGTCTTTCAGCATTGGATCGGCCGAACGCGCGGCGGCTACTAGGCGGTGGCTGCCTGGCCGGTACATCATCGGCGCACGTCGTTTGTTGACGTCGGTCAACCACAGAAAAAAACTGCATACGATCCGCCGTGGCGTCGCGGCCCAATCCTCCAAGCTGTACTGGATATCGGTGTGTTGGTCGTAGCTGAACTCGCTTCCCGGCTGGGGATAAGAAGCCACAATCGCCGTCTGGAAGAAACGGATTGCATCCGCGCGCAATACTCGTTTGGCAACCGCTTCAAAGAAGGGATGCTGGACCAGGTTCAATAAGGCCGACTCGTAGTAATTGCAGGTCGCCCCGTAGCGAAAACGCGGTGCTTGGTCCGGTTCGGCTGGTTTAAAAGGCAGCAGCGCGTCGATGGCGGCCGCGGCCGCGGCGATTTCCTTGGTCGTCAAAGGCGTGTCGATGGTGACAGCACCTTGCTCCTCAAAGATCCTTAATTGTTCGGCGCTGATCATAGCTCCTCCCTTGCTAAAGCGGCACATGGCTAAGTCAAAAGGCGTCGTACAAATCGTCCAAAGCGCCTATTAGCTCTGGGTCAATTACGACACCATCTGGGCCGACCCAGACGTACGAGGGAATCCCGCTTATGTGGTATATCTCCGTTGGCTTGGTCTCGTTTTCTACTTCGATTACCTGGGGCCATTCGATCCCGTTCTTCTCCACATAGCGAAGCACTGCCTCGCGGCTCTTATCTTCGCTGATGCCGATAATTTCGAGGCCGTGCGTCTGCTTCGTCCCATATATCTCCACTAGCTCTGGTGTATCCTCTATGCATGGTCCACATCTTGTGTGCCAGAAGTTGAGCAGGACATGACGTCCTCGGAAGTCAGCGAGGCGGAGCGTATCGCCGTGGATATCTACAACCGCAAATTCGGGCGCGGGTTCACCTTTTGTTATAGCGGTCTTGGGGGGGACTTCCACGTCGGTCGGTACCAGCACGATCTTATCCCCGGTCGGGCTGATCGTCTCAACCTGAAGCGATCTGCCGAAGATGTTGAAGGGGCTATCGGTCCGGTAGGTCTCGCGGGATTGCATTTTATTTTCAAAGAGCCCATCCTTGTTTAGATCCCAAAGGATGCGGCCGAGATTGTCGTGATAGGTGGCTGCGTCGAGCCTGCTCACTACAGCTAGTCTGACTTCCTTGCCGCTTAGTTCGACTGATCCTACCCGCATGTCGAACACATGCCCTCTGAAATAGGGATTATCAGGGCTCCTGTTTTCTGGAAAATTCTCGAACTTGAACACCGCGACGGGTACGGTCTTCTCTTTTACTTCCTCGCCGTCGGTATATTCGAAGTGGACCTCTGACTCTGCGCGAATTCCATAAACAGTGTCGCCAAACTTAGAGTTCGAGGGATAGATCGGCTTCTCGTCCACGAAGTCTTCGTCGTTGTCAGAGTCAAAGTAGAAGACTTCTTTGCCATCGGCGTCTAGCGCATTGATCCAGGAAACTTGGGAGTCGGGGAGTTCGCGGCGCGGAGGCGTCCACAGGCGCTCCAAGCCTCGTTCTGACGAACGCGACAAGAGGACGGATTCCGCACTGAGATCAAATATGCCGTAGAAGAGGATTCTATCGGTTGGCGGCAGGCCCCGGAGACCGACTTCGATGGGCTCCTTGCCGACCCAGTTCTCGTCTTCAAAGTCGAGTCCTGGCCAACCATAAAAGTTGCCGAGCACCTCCTCATTGGGCCGCACCCACTGCAACGGGATGACGATCTGGTCGTCTTCGTTACTCGTGCCCATTACCGCACTGGTGCAGAAGAAAGTTAAGAGTGCCAAGAGTACCGCTTTCTGTTTTGAACTATCGCCATTAGGCTTTTGTCTGATCATCTTGCGCCGCCTCTGGGGTTAGGGAAAATTCTACATCGTCTAGCTGCCGTTGAAGATGGGCTAATACTTCGTCGCGGTGTTGCAAGGCTAGCAAGTCGTCGTTGACAATGGGTGTCGCCGGTGCCAGCGTCTGCTAAAGCGATCCTCAGAACTGGTATAGCAAGCTGAGGCTTGCGCCCCAGAACTGGGTGTCGTCCGTGGTGATAGTGTATAAAATCGGCTCGCCGCGCCCCACTGTGGAGTCGTGGCTGCGCAGTTGATCCCACTCGGTTTTTTCGCTTGCGAACTCGCCGGAAGCCGTCCAGCGCAACTTGAGGTCCAGAGCGGCGCGATCGCCGATCTGATAGGCCGCGCCGGCGAGCAGTTGATAGCCTATGCGGCGGTCGGTCAGCCGCGCTTGGCCGATCGTGGTTGAACCAGCGATTTTCGCGTTCAAATCCGGGTCTGCAAACGTCCTAATCCGGCTGGGGTCGTCATTGCGCTTCCAATTGGTAAAATAGTAGAGCGACGTGCTTGCGATCCCTGCTCCAGCCCCGGCGTACGACACTAGCGCCGGCCCCAACGCAAAGTCGTAGTAAGCGTTGGCGAACAGGTTGTGCGCTAGCAAATTATCGACCCCGGCGATGGCCAATTCGATTTCCTGATCCTGCTTGTCGAGGGTTATTGCGTCGAAGATGCCAATGTCGGAGCGCTCGTCGTAGGTCGCGCTGCGGTGGAAGTACTCCCCCTCGATTCTGAAGGCTCCCCAGCGATAGCCAAGAGCGAAGCCCGACCCGATTCCGGAGCCGCCGCCAAACGCATTTTCCCATTCCGTTGGGGCTGGCAATGAATCGCATTCATCGGTCACTTCCAAGCCGTCCGGATTGATGATTCGGTCGCACTTGGTACTCCAGTCGTTGTCGGTGCCCCGCACGTCCATTGCCGGAGCAACGGCGATCCCCAAGCCCATCTGAATGTACGGGCCGTCTTGGCCTAGGGCGTGGCTATAGAAGCCCAGCAGGGAGATCGTCCACAGCAAGAATTTTTGAGGTATCACAGTTTCCTTTCTTTAAGGATAGGTATAGATGAAATGCAAACTTCAAGTTATTCAACCATCGTTAGGCTTCTGTCTGGTCATCTTTCGTCTCTTCTGGAATAAGAAAAAATTCCACATCGTCTAGCTGCTGCTTAAGATGGGCTAATACTTCGTCGCGGCTCGGCAAGGAGAGGATGTCGGTGCTTCTAAACGGTTCCCCCGTGAGCGCTTGCCAGCGCGCGAGCAAGCCACGCAACTGATGCTGTTGTGTAGCCGTGAATTGCCAGCGGGTGGTTAGCTCGGCGAGGCCGGGCGGGTCAGCGTGTAGCGCGTGGAGTTGCTGGCTGAGTGTTCGCAGGTGTTCGCC
>VXZF01000277.1 GCA_009845645.1 Gemmatimonadota bacterium
GGCGGCTATTATCCTACCTCTCGCCACTACTACGGCGGCTACCCCTATTACTACGGCGGCTACCCCTCCTACTATGGCGGCTATGGCCCCTATAGTTACGGTTACGATCCGTACTATCGGAGTTCGAGTGGTTACTACGTGTCGCCAGGTTATCAACTGATCAGTACTCGCCAACTCGACGATTTGCGGCGAGCGGCGAGTCGGCTGAATACGACGCCGATGGTTACCGATCCGGCCGCGGCGACCGAAAGACAGCGGCGCGAAGAAAATGTGTGGCAGCGGCGGGTAGAGCCTCGGGTGCGCAGCGCTCCTACGCCTACGCCGAGATCCTCGGTCAGCACTCCGCCGCGTGCGCCTACGCCAAAAGCGTCCACAACGACTTCGGCACCAGCCTCCAAATCGTCCGCGACAAAGGAATCGGCCAAGCCCAAGAAGCGCCGACGCTGACTTTTTGCTAAAGACACAAAAAAGCGGAGGGCCCTTCGTAGCCCTCCGCTTTTTTTATGCCTAATCGCCGCTTAGGTCGAAGTGGCGGGTCTGTGGTTTGGGTGGCGGGGCGATGCGGAAGAGGAAGCGTTGTAGTGGGCGGGCGAGAGCCATGAGCAGTTGGCGCTCGCCTTGTTTATTGCCGCCGAAAAGCTGCAGTTGCACCGGTTGGTAATTGCGCTGCGTGCCCCCCTGTTGCCAGACTTGATTGGTGTTGAGGTTGATCAGGCTGACCTTGAGATCTATGGTCAGGTCAATGCCGGGGTTGGGCGACATGCCATAGGGCGTGGGCGACATGGGCATCATTCGCGCCTGTAAGTGCCTCAGCTCGATCAAGACTAAGGCGTCGAGTTCGAGTTCTTCCTTGAGAACGGCCTGTACCGAGTCTTGGTGGACGCTCGTCGAGTCGAGGCGAATCCCCTTGAGCTGGTAGGTGATTTCGTCTTGGTTCATCACTTCGGTTTTGGGCATGTTGCCGAGGCTGCGGACCACGGCATTGGACAGACGCGCCATGACCTTCTCGATGTCTAGCTCCCGAAAGGGTTCGATGTTGGTCGCGCAAACGACGCCGATGTGATCGACTTCCGCTAGGTAGGGGCGCAAGACCGGATCGGGTTGCGACGGGGCGCGAAACTCGACGCGCGTAAAAGCGCTGCGGCCGCCGCACCCTGCTAGGCCAATGAGCAATACGAAAGTAGTGACGCGGATCAAAAGCTCTGTCCAAAGCTGAAGTGAAACTTGAAGTCCGAGAAGTTGCCTTGTAGGTCCATCTGCCTGGCGAATTCAAAGTTCATCGGCAGCAAGAAGTACACTAAGAGGCCGAAGCCGACGCTGGCGTGTACCTGCCGTGGGGAAGACGTGAGCGCGGCGTGTGGGTTGCGGAAGGGCCACAGGTCAATTTCGTCGTCCTTGTTCCAAGCCATGCCCATATCCATAAACAGGCTGCCGTCAATCGCCGGAATCAGGAAGGTGCCGGGCCAGCCAAAGAGGATGCCACGCACAAAGGGGACGCGCAACTCGACGTTGGTCAGCAGGACCCTGCTGCCGGTGAAGGCCGAGAACTGGTAGCCGCGTAGCGGGCCAGTATTGAGGTTGAAACCCGTGTAGAAGGGCAGGAACCAAGTCGGCCCCCCTAGGTTGTATTCGAGGGCGTCGCGGCCCAAAGACCCCACGCTATAGGCTCGCAGGCCCAGCACCGACCAACGCCCCAGCCGCAAGTAGTGGCGATAGTCGAATTCGAGGTGCGAGAAAGAGCGCGTGGTTGAGCCAAGGCTGAGCGTGCGCCCCACTGAGAGGAAGTAGCGCTTACCAGCGGTGGCACCCAAAAGACCGTAGGTAATGGAGTCGTGGACGTATGCGGTCTTGAACAGATGAGTACTGGTAGCAGTAGAATCTGGCTCGTAGAAGGGACTGACCTGTTCTTCTTGCTCGCCGACATAGGTATAGCTCAGGTCGAGGCGGCGGTACAGGTCGAGCGGGTAGCTGGCGTTGGCCAACGCACCGCGTTGCTGGAGACGGCTAATGCCCCGAGCCGGGGCGCGGCCTTGGACGAGGAAGTTGCGATCGTTGATGAAGTACTGGTTCCAATTGAAAATGGATACGTGGTATGTGGGCCGCTTGCCGTAGTAGCTGTAGCTAGCGGCAAAGTTAAAGTCATTGCTGATGTCCTGCGCGGCTACGTAATCCGTGGCCAAAACCAGCGAGTGATTGCCCAAAAGATCGCTCATGCTCAGTTGGGCAATCGACGACAAAAACCCATCGAAATAGCCCATCTGCACGGAAATGCCGTCGAATTCGAGCTTGGGAGTATAGCGGCGGCGGCGCAGTTCCAATTCACCGTCGTCACCGTCGTTGGCAGCGAGCTGGACAGTGGCTTGCGGCTCTTGGGATTCGGTGGGCGTCAGCGAGCCGCTGGCCCCGGCTAGGAGCACGGCGTCGTCCGGAAGTTCCGGGTTCTTTGGGTCCGAGACCTGCCCTAGGCTCGGGGTACCGCCTTGATCGGAGAGCACGGCGTCGCCCTCTACCATAGGTCGCACCGAGGGTACTTCTATGGCTAGAGTCTCGGTGGCTGGTGGTTCTGCTTCGGTTGGTACCTCTGCTCCGACTGGCGGTGGTGCTTTGGCTGGCGGTACGGCTTCGGCCACGCGGGCCAGTAGCTGGGAGTCTTTGCGCTTGACCTCGGGCCATTCGGGCATGGCCATCTGGTAGAGATGACTGCGGCCCTTGAAGTAGGTGTTGAACACAATCTGCCGCCCGTCGGGCGAGAGGGCGGGGTTCATAATGCCGCTGAGGCTGCGGGTCAGGCGGAATTCGCGGCCTTCGTCGAGGTGATAGACGAAGAGGTCGTTGATCTTGTCGCGGGTGGAAACGAAAAGCAGCTTGTTACCTTCGGGCAGCCATTGAGGCCACAGGTCGTCGGTGAGGCTGGAGATGGCCGCGTGCGCTGTGCCCTCGGTTAGATCGTAAATTTTGATGTCGAACTGGTTGCGGTACTTGCTGCTAAAGGCGATGCGCTGGCCGTCGGGTGACCAGTTCGGATAATCTTCGCGCTCGGGCGTACCCGTGAGCTGACGCCGCTCGCCGGTCTGCACATCAATGATGTAGAGATCGCTCTGGCCCTGCCCCGTGCCGATAAAAGCGAGGTGGCGGCTGTCGGGGGACCAGGTTAGGCTCTCGACAAGATCCAAATCGGGCATAGTCAGGGTCTGCACAAGCTTCTTGTCGTAGAGGTTCCACAGCATGATGCGGTCGCGGGGACCTTCTTTGGCGACAAAGGCGATGGTCTGGCCGTCTTGTGCCCAAGCCACGGTGCCGCTGCCGATGCTGAGGTGATCGTAGTCGGCGGCGCGCATGCTCTCGGTAACGCGCTCGACGAGCGAGGCATCGCTCAGGCGGATGATGTCCACGTGCTGTTCGATCCCGTCCGAGGAGTGGACGGCGAGCATGTCGCCGCTGAGCGACCAGCAGGCGCTGGAGAAGCTGTGGATATTCTCGTCGTCGCCTATTTTCTCGGCGAATTCAGAGGTGTAGTCGCGCGTCTGCAAGAGAGGCCAGTAGGTTTTGCGCATCTGGGCCGACCAGCGCTCGTCGAGGGTTTTCAAGTCCATACCGATCAGGCGATCCATGAGCTTGTCGGTGTCGTGCTGGCTGTCCCACAGGCGGAGGATACGGCTGATTTTTTCGGGGCCGTACTGCTGGGCAATGTACTCCATGAGCGCGTGGCTTTGCTTGTATGCGAGGAATACGTTGCCTTGGCCCCAAGCCTGATTCATGGTTTCAATGGGGATGAGACCGTCGGTAAGTACAGCGTCGCGGAGGACCATTTCATCGATGGTGTTGCGGCCCGGGGTGGTGTATTCGGCCATACCCTCCATCAGCCAAGTGGGCGGCTGGGCGATCGGGCTGGTGATGCGGCGAATGGGGCCTTTGTGAACAATGTCGTACTGGAAAATGTGGGTCAGCTCGTGGACGAGGACATTGCGGAACTCGTCGAGATCGCCCGCAAAGGGAACTACCATGCGGAAGCGCAGCGGCTCGGCAAAGCCAGCGACGCCGGGCGGCAGAAAGTCGGGGAAGATATTGGTCTGCTGGAACTGGTAGTGCGACTGATAGATGACGACCGGCGGCCGGTGCGAAAGGTCGTGGTGCAAAATCTGGCTGATGTGATCGTAGCCCTCTTCGAGGTACTCGATCGCCTGCACGGCCAGATTCTGGAATTCAGACTCAAAGTGAAGCTCTATGTGCTCGCTTTCGAGGATTTCCCACTGGAAGTCTCGGTAGCGTACTTTGTTTTTCCCGAACCCTTGCTGCAATTGCAAGGTGAGAATGTCTTGGGCGCAGAGGTCTGCGGTGCCCCAAGCGAGCAGGGCGGCGCAGGCGAGGCTGTGGAATCTCGTTATAGCCTGCACGTTCACTCTCCCGTGGATGTTGGTGAATGGTCCGGGCGTCTGGTCCGCGACCGCGGACCATCGTCCGCTCTGAATATATCAAGTGAGTCTGTAGAGTCGAGGCTGGCCTGCTGGTATTGTTGCAGGTGGCGCAAATTGGCGACATAAGCTTCGCGGGTGGGGTTGAGGGCCCGCGCCCGGCCGTAGAATTCAGCGGCTTTGTCGGCCATGCCGAGCCGTTCGTAGATGACCCCTAAGTTATTGTGCAAGCTGGCCGACAAGCTGTCTTGCGCTAGGGCGCGTTCCATGTGCGATTGGGCCTCGTTCCACATGGCGTTTTCAATGCACCAGAGCGCGTATTTGTTGACCTGCTCGATGTTTTGCAACTGCTGGCGCGAGCGCTTGGGGCGATCTATGACAACTAGCATCGGCGCGGGTTGGACGGTAGTTGCGCTCGTGGCTGTGGTGTCGGCGACTGAGGCGTACTCGTAGCCGATGGGTTCGCCCGCCGCTGGCCTGCGCACCAGTTCCAGACAGCCGTGCAGACACAGCACCCCCAAGCCAAAGGCCACGAGGCGTAAGGAATTTTTCACAGAGTAATTCACGCGCGATTCTTCCTAGGCGCGCAGCCATTAACGCCTTGCGCCATTGTCGTAAGTTAGGAATATAACAAACAGAAGCACTTTGAACTATTTTCCGCATAAAATGGCAGAGCTTTATAGTATAGACAGCGCAAGAGGGTGACTCGTTCCTTTTATCGCTGTCCACTGGAGGGTCACTACAAGCTGCGCGGACCGGTAGCACTCCATTTGCTGATTGACCATACTTAATACAGGCGATGCGGACGGCTACATAGCGCATAAAACCACTTTAGTGAGGGTCTGTCTATGCTGAATCGGGTCCTTAATGTTGCAGCGATTTTGGCGTTCGCGTGGGCTTGCCCGAGCGGTGCCCAGCAGGTCCACGAGACAGTCGGCTGGCGTCCGACCGCAGTGCCGCTGCTGAATTTCAGCTCGGACGACGGCACTGGATACGGGCTGCGGGCCAATCTCTTCGAATACGACGGCCAGAGCGTACCCTATCGCCGCAAATACAGCGCCCAAGTATTTATCACAACCAAGGGCAAGTGGGTACACCGCGTGCTCGTCGATACACCCGAACTCCGACCCGGCCGGCGGCTCGAGGTCGAACTGGTTTACGAGAAGGAGGATTTCGCCAATTACTACGGCGGCCTCAGCGACGAGGATATCGCCGGGTATTCGCGGGACCAGAAGACGTTCCGGCAAGCCTTCCCGGAGTTCAAGGTCAAGTGGATCCGGACCCTGCGCTTCCCCTGGCGCCTGCGCATCGGGGGGCGTTTGAGCCACAACGATATTGAGCCGAACGCCGCCGATGGCATTCTCTTCGCGCTCGACCCCCTCGGCGCGGACGGGGGCACGTTCGCCCAATTCGTCGGCTCGCTGCGCTACGACACGCGCGACAACTACAACAACGCGACCTCGGGCGTACTGGAGGAGTTGCTGGTGGACTTTGGGGTTGGCGGCGGTGGAGATTACCGGGGAGCGACGCTTAGTTTTGACCACCGGCACTTCCACACCTTGGGGCACGGGCTGGTGGCCGCCAATCGCCTGCGCGTCAACTGGACCTTTGGTGCCCTACCTTTCTACGAGGAACTGGACATGGGGGGCAGCGGTACGGTCCGCGGCGTGGCTAGTGCTAGAGACCGGGGCGAGGCGCGGATAGTGTTCAACGGCGAGTTGCGCTGGCGCGGGCTGCCGATGTGGCGCCGACAGCACCTGTATCTGGGGTTAGTGGCCTTCGGCGACATCGGGCAGATTTTCGCCCGCGATGCGCTGCCGACGAGCGACGGGTGGCGCGGCGGCAGAGGCTTGGGACTGCGTTGCCATTGGCAGAGCACGATCGTGCGGGCCGACTACGGCACCTCGGGCGGTCGCAGGGCGCTCTACATCACCTTTTCACAGGTTTTCTGAACGGCATGGAACTATTTTCAGCGCGCCACCTGTTCTGGATCGGGGTGGCTGCGCTCTTCGCGGCGGGTTGCGCCAACATGAGGCGGTGGCCGTCGGTTGGGCGGGTTCATGCGACCTTTCGGGTCGCGCTGTTTGCCTTGGTGCTGGTCAATGAACTCGGCTGGTTCGCCTATCGGCACTTCGCCGTTGGCATCCCCATTGCCGACAACCTTCCCCTGCACCTGTGCGACCTATCGGTATTCGTCCTGTTCGTCGGGCTGGCAACTGGTGGGAGGCTGTGGTCCGAGTTGGCGTATTACGCGGGGGTGGTCGGTGCTCTGCTGGCGGTGTGTTTCCCGGCGATCTCGGAGACCGGGTCGATCCGCCTCATCGCCGAGATTCGCTATTTTCTGACCCATGTCGCCTTGGTCGGCGCGGGGTTCTATTTCACCTTTGGGTGCCGCTACCGCCCGTCGGCGCGGGCGATTCTGCGCAGCTATATCGCCGTCCACCTCTACGCCCTAGTCATTACCCCGCTCAACCTCTATCTCGGGACCAATTATTTTTTCACGCTCTCGGCACCGAAACAGCTCGCCTTTATCCACGCCTACCCGCACTGGCTCTTCTTAGTGACCGTCTCCGCCATCTTTCTCACAGTTTTCGCTCTGATGCACCTGCCCTTTGCGTGGGCGCGGCGGTCTGCTGGCTAATCGTCGCAGTGTCCCATGAGGCGTCTGTAGCAGGCCGTGATGATGAGAAGCAAGTAAAAAGGCGCGTATTGCGCCCACAAAACCCACGGCTTTTCGCGCCACACGCCTTCGCTGCCGTAGCCGATCTGTACCTCGTAAGCGAGGAAGATCAAGCCGCTGAGGAGTATCCAAGCAGGGCTGGGGAAAAAGGCGAGGAACGGGAGGACCCAAAGCAAGTACCAAGGATGCACGGTCGGCGAGAGCAAGATGTAAGCACCGAGGGTTGCGAAGGCGGCTCGGTAGGGGTCGCGATAGCGGATTTGGACGCCGAGGGCGATCAGTGCGAAAAGGGCCGTGCAGAGCCAGCGAGCGTGTAGAGGCTCCAAGGCAAGGCGAAAGAGCGAGTAGGCCGACGCGTTGAAGTGCCAGTGTTGCACGTAGGTTAGCAAACCCGTTGCGAGTTTTTCCCCGGCGTCGGCAAAAGGCCAAAAGGCCAACAGCCCCAGCGTTGGAAACAGGAGTAGCGCACTCCACTTGCGGAAGTTGAACCAATCGGCGCGAGGGCGACGCCAAAAAGTGGGCAACAGTGCGAGGGGCACTAGTTTGACGAGGAAGGCCCCAGCGAGGGCACAGACGGCTGCGGCCCAGCGCTGGCTGTGGAGTGCGTACAGGGCCGCGAAAAGGAGCAGGACGCCCAACGCATCAATGTGGCCGCTGCCGGCGATCTCGACTAGGGGCAGGGGATTCCAAGCGTAGAGTACGACGCGGCGCGAGTCTTGACCGCGCCGGACGAGGCTGTGTGCTAACAGCAGGCAAAGGCCCCAATCGCAGAGCAGCAGGGCCAATTTGAACGCGGCTGGCGTCGCGCTGAGCGCGCAAGTCGCGCGAAAGAAAAGCTGCGCCAGCGGTGGGTAGATCGTGGGGATGGTGGCGTGGTTGATGCTTTGGTAGAGCGCGTCGCGCAGGTGCGCCACCTCGGGTGCCGAAGGCGCGTAGAGGTACGGGTTGATGCCGGCTAGCTGAACGCGGCCGTCCCAGACGTAGCGAAAAATGTCGTCCGAGAGCGTTGCCGGGCTCCACCAGAGCGTCAGGCGGAAGACGAGGGCAGCTCCTAGGATGAGATGCGGTCGTCCGGGGAGCGCGCCCCGTCGCAGGACGAGATACGCAGCGAATACATAGCAGAGAAAAGCGGGAAAGAC
>VXZF01000197.1 GCA_009845645.1 Gemmatimonadota bacterium
GATACAGGCATCGTCAAAGGTGATACTAACTGCTGCTTTAGACGCTGAGGGCCAAGGCAGCACTGCGGCTTCTATGCCAGGTTGGGCCTCAAGCGTGGATCGAAAAGAAAGAATCGATATGGATAGAAGTGTGTAAGCAGCGTACTCCTTCATTGATTTCATAACACGACTCATTCTGTGCAATGTAGTGTAGTAGAGTTGGCTGCTTTCTGGACAGCGCTTGACGCATATCTTACGTTGGCTAACGTAGTAACTTTTATCGACAACCGACAGGAACGCCGCCGATGTCCCAACAAGACTCTAAAGAAAACTTCGACCAACTCATCCGCGATGGCTACTGCTTGGTAGAAAACGTCCTCGACGACGATATGCTCTGTCGCCTGCGCCAAGTCACCGACCAACTCCTCGACGCTCAAAGCCAAGAAATCCGCGCCCAACAGCGCTCCACCGGCAGCATGATTGATGTCGGTGGCCACCCCATCTTCGCCGAACTCGTCGCCTACCCGCCCGCTCGCGCCGCGCTCGAAATCCTCGGCTTTTTGCGCCCTCGGTGGATGTCCGGCTACGTCATTAGCAAACCGCCTAGCAGCCCGGCGCTGTTTTGGCATCAGGACTGGTGGGGCTGGGACGATCCTTCGAGTTATACGCCCCTACCCCAGCAGCTTTTCCTGATGTACTACCTCGTCGATACCACGCCCCACAACGGCTGCCTGCGCCTATTGCGCGGCTCGCATCTGAGGCGTCACCGCATGCACGACGAGGTGCCCGACGCCCACACCGACGCACTACGCCGCGTGGCCGACCCCGACCATCCGGCCTATCAATCGATTCCCGAAGAGGTGGATGTACCCGTAACGGCGGGCGATGTGGTTATCGGCGACTCGCGGCTGTTGCACTCGGCCCACGCCAACAAATCGGCCCAGCGCCGCACCGTCATTACCCTGTGGTATTTCCCGTACTTCGACCTACTCTCCGACGGTCTCCGCGCTGCCATCGCCCGCCCCCGCGAATGGGTTGGCTGGGACGACGAAGATAGAGCACGGGTCGCCGATCTCTTGCCCACTTATGAGGGTGCTGCTGAACCCGTGCCTTGGAACCGGATGCCGGGAGAGGCGCTCACGCATTAAACGAGGAGCTTTGCTATGTGTGCTGACTCGATCTTGTTGGACGATAGCCGCATGCAGTCTTTCATCGCCGATGGCTATACAATGGTCAAAACGGATTTGCCCGCGGATTTTCACCAATCTATTTATGGGCAAATAGAGGAGGTTTTGGCCAGCGAGGGCAATCCGGGCAATAACCTATTGCCCCGCATTCCCGACTTGCAGCAGGTGTTTGACCAGCCCGAGGTGGCGGGAGCCCTGACCAGTATCTTGGGGCCGGGGTACTATTTGCATCCGCACCGGTTCTGCCATTTCAACAAGCCGGGTTCAGAGGGACAGCGGCTGCACAAGGATAGCTGGAGCCGGCGGCACCACCGGTTGCGCTGGGCCATGGCCTTTTACTATCCGCAGGACACGCCAGTCGAGCGCGGCCCCACTGGCGTTGTCCCCGGCAGCCACTACCGCAACCATCTCGAACAAGAGGATGAGGAGCGGGCAGTCGCGCTCGCAGGGGAGGCCGGGACGGTCGGCATTGTTCACTACGATCTGTGGCATCAAGCCACGCCCAATAGCACCGAGCAGGCTCGCTATATGGTCAAGTTTCTCTTTGTCCGTCTCGAAGAGCCGGAAGGGCCTAGTTGGGATGCGAGCGGGGAGCCTTGGAGCGGGAATGGTCATGATGAGGCACCCATGTGGCACAGTATGTGGGAGTGGTACGGCGGCCAGTCTGAGGGCTTTGCTGTCGACGGTGAGAAGGCGACGTTACTACAGACGCTGAGGGGTGATTCCGAGGCGGCGAGTCAAGCGGCGGCCTATGCCCTTGGTCGCACTGGGGAGCCCGCTGTGGGACCGCTCATGGACTGTTTGCGCCAGGGATCAGAACACGTGCGGCGCAATGCTGGCTACGGTTTGGCAGCGGCTGGCCCAGCCGCTGTCGAAGCGTTAGCGGTGGCCTGCGCGGCCGACGATCTAGCTGTGCGGCTAGCCGCGGTCGATAGTTTGGGCGATATGGGTCGGGAGGGTGCCGCAGCGGTACCTGCATTGCAGCGGGCGCTAAGTGATGCGTCAGACGAGGTGCGAGGCCACGCCGCCGAAGCCTTGGGTGCTATGGGTGCATTGCCCTCAGCGGTGCTGGAAGAACTGGCCGGAGTTTTGGGCGACGACGACGAATGGGTGCGGCGCAATGCCGCCTTGGGCTTGGCGCGGCTGGGCCCGGCCGCCGAGGCCGTGCAGCCAGCGGTGGTAGCAGCCCTAGACGATCCGAACCGCTATGTCAGTGCCAAGGCGGCCAAGACCCTAGAGCGCATTGGGACGCCGGAGGCGACGGAGATCTTGTTCGACTATTTATTTGCCGCCCGCTGGTGTCCCATCACCACCAAGGATACGCCGTATTAAGAAGTGGGGCGACCGGCCGGTCGCCCTTACCGGAGCCTATGCAAACCCCTATTCGCCTCGGACTAATCGGCTGCGGCGGCATCGTCCAATTGCAGCACCTGCCGACGTTGTGTGAACTCGATACGGTACGCATTGCTGCGCTGGCTGATCCAGACGATGACAATCTAGCTAAAGTCGGCGCGACGACCGACGTCCCGCCCACCCAACGCTACGCCGACTACCGCGACATGCTGGAGCAAGCAGCTATAGACGCTGTCCTCATTGCCACGCCGCACCATCTCCACGCCGAGCAAGTCATTGCCGCGGCGGAGGCTGGCAGTGCCGTCATCAGCGAAAAGCCGATGGCTACCTCGCTGGAGGAAGCCGCGGCCGTGCTAGACGCTGTGGCGCGCCACGACGTCATTTATACGGTCGTTCACAACGCCGTCTTTACCCCCGGCACTCTCCACGCCATCGCGCTCTTGCACGGGGACGAGTTGCCCGAACCGCAAGTCGGCCGCGCCAAATCGATCTTCCCCATGACCGAGGCCCATCACCGCGCCAGCCCGGCCCGGATTTGGCGGGCCTCCAAAGCAGCGGGCGGCGGCTGTATCGGCGATACGGGGTACCACGAGATCTATTCGCTCGAAACCTTGATGTGCTCGCCGGTGCGCTACGTCGAGGCGAGGGTGCAGACGCGCTTTTTCGACATCGACGTCGACGATGTGGCTCTCTTACTCCTCGAACACGAGAATGGAGCCATCTCCACGGTCTCGACCTCGTGGGGCATGGTCGGCGGTGGGGCCGGCGAGCTAGGCAATCTCTGCGAAGTGCATACTCGCGGCGACTGCCTGCGCGTCGTCGGTCGCGGCCGGGAGTTGCATCGCTTCTCAAGGGAGACGGGCGCTTGGTCCGAGATTCCGCTCGACGTCACGGAGCGCAACCGCACTGGCCACGCTGGCTATCTCACTGCCACGTTTGCTGCCTTAGCTGCGGGGGATCCTCCACCGATCACCGCCGCGGGAGCCTATCACAATCTCAGTATTATTGAGGCGGCGCGTCGTGCCAGCCAAGCACGCCGCGCCATTGACTTAACGGAGCTTTGAATGCGTCCCTATATCGACTGCCACAACCACATTGGCCGCACCATTGACCGCGTGCCGCCGGTCGGCCAAAACACCGCTATGTGCCTCACGCGCTTTGCCGAAACCCACATCCACGCCGCGATCTCCATGCCCACTGCCGTTGGCAGTCCGATTGCCCGCGGTATCGTGGATATTCGCCACCAGAACGAGGTCATTGCCCGCGCCTGCCGCGATTTTCCCGGCGTCTTTCCCATCGGCTTGGCCCTAATTGAGGAGCGCTTTGGCAAGCTGGGTATTGAAGAGGCCGAAAAGGCCATGAGCGAGTTGGGTTTGGTCGGCATCGTCGGCCATCCGCCCATCGCCGAGTGGTGCATTCCCTTCGTCGAGGCCGCGGCCGCTCGCGAGGGCTTGGTCAACCTGCATATGCACAACCCGCTCATGGACCGCATCGCCGCGATGTTCCCGCACTGCACGTTCATCGCCCATGCCAGCACTTGGGCCGCCGAGAATCTGGCCAAGTACGACAATGTGTTTTTCGAGGTCGTCCAGTACCCGGATGGGCCGGGCTCTGAGTGGGATTTCGCGTGGTTGGCCGACAAGGTGGGCCGCGAGCGGCTGATTTTTGGTGCCGACTTGCCCTATTACGACTATAGGATATTGCAGAAGGTCATTGAGGAAGCCCCGGTTGACGACGACCTTAAAGACCGCATCGCCTACAAGAATCTCGCCGCGCTAATCGAGCGCTTTAATCCAGAGTGGACACTACCGGCGCACCCTCCGAAGGTAGTGCGCGTTTACGACCCAGCGGAACTATGGGCTGTCAATCCCGCCAATCCCGCCCGTCTGACGGTTTTTGCCTGAGAGGAGATCTCATGCCCGACCCCAAAATCACCAAGATCGAAAACATCTACTTCGCCCATCAAATCGAAAACATGGGCACCGACTACAACGGTTTTAATCAGGTTTACCAGCAGGGTGCGACGCTGCCGGTGACGCTCTGCGTGGTGCGCATCCACACCAGCATGGGCGTCATTGGCGAATGCCTCGGCCCGCCAGTGCCCGAAAACGTCGCCCGCTACCTGCTCGGCCGCGACCCATTTTCCCGCGAGCGGATTTACAACGATCTCAAGCGCGGTCTGCGCCACTCCGCCCGCACCGAAATCTGCGCCGTTGACGTGGCGCTCTGGGATTTCGCTGGCAAGGTGTACGACGCACCTATCTGGCAGCTTTTGGGAGGTTGGCGAAAGACCATCCCCGCCTATGCTTCGACCTACCACGGCGACGAAAACGGTGGCCTGAGCACGCCGGAAGCCTTTGCCGACTTTGCCGAGCAGTGCGCGGAGATCGGCTATCCCGCGTTCAAGATTCACGGCTGGGGCAACGCGCCCATCGCCCGCGAGGTGGCCAATGTGCTCGCAGTTGGCAAGCGCGTGGGTGAGCGCATGGACCTGATGATTGACCCGGCCTGCGAGTACGAGACGTGGGCGGACGCCCTGCGCGTGGGCCGTGCTTGCGACGAGGCGGGCTACTTCTGGCTCGAGGATCCCTATAAGGACGGCGGCGTGTCGATTTTTGCCCACAAGAAATTGCGCGAATTGCTCAAGACACCGCTTTTGCAGACCGAGCACATCTTTGGTCTCGAACAGCACGTGGACTTCATCGCCCATGGCGGCACGGACTTTGTCCGCGTCGGCACGTTTGAGGACGGCGGTATCACGGGCGCGATGAAGGTCGCCCACGCGGCCGAGGGCTTTGGTCTCGACTGCGAGTTCCACGGCGGCGGCTTGGCGCACCGCCACTGCATTGCCGCCATCCGCAACACCAATTACTACGAATTGGGCCTGCTCCATCCCTTAGTTAAAAACACCAAGCCGCCCGTCTATCCCCCCGAATTCACTGACGAGTTGGAAAATGTCGATGCCCAAGGCCACGTGACCGTGCCGCAGGGGCCGGGTTTGGGCGTGGAGATGGATTGGGATTACATTGAAGGACACAAGCGCGGCGAAATGGTGTTTGACTAAGTGGGATCATTCGTCCCTACGTCAAAACCATCTGCAGCAAACGAGGAGGTTTCCTATGCAGCGGACGCATCTAATGGCGGTAGCAGTACTCGTGGCGCTGGTTTGTTTGTCGGAGGGCTGCAACATAGGAGAGGTAAGAGAGGTAAGTGTAAGTATCGACGGGGGCGAGGGGGGCGAGAAAGTTAAAGGATCTGGCGATGTCGTCAGTCTGGAATTGGATTTCGCCGATTTTACGCAGGTTGAGCTAACCCACGCCGTTCGGGGCACCATCGTGCAGGGCGACGAGTATCGGGTGGTCATCCGCGTCGACGACAATATCATTGACCGCCTCCGCGTCAATGACACCACAGTGCGCGTTGAGGGCAATCGTACCCAACTCTCCGACGGGACGCACTCGGGAGAGAAACTGGAGATCGGGCTCGAAAATAATTCGTACAGCAATATCACCTTCGATGTCGAAATCACCATGCCCGACTTTACGGACCTCGGGCTCATCGGTGCCACGCACGCCGAGGTATCCGGCTTTGCGGTAACCCATGCAGTCAACTTCGATATCGTCGGTGCCAGTAGCCTCTCGGGTACGATCAATACTGGCTCATTGAATTGTCAGTTGGCCGGTGCCAGCCACCTCCAACTCAGCGGCACCGGTGACGATCTCGTTGTCCGCGCCGTTGGTGCCAGTATCCTTCGGCTCGGCGATTTTGTCTGCCAGAACGCCGATATTGACTTCATTGGTGCCAGCCACGGGACCGTCCATACCCAAGGGACCCTCGACGCTCGGCTGACAGGTGCCTCTGTGCTCAAATACAAGGGCAACCCCACTCTCGGCAAGATCTCGACTAGTGGTGCTTCGGTGCTACAGAACGCCAATTGAATGGTCTAATCAACTCCACCAGAAAATAGGAGAATATCCATGCAGCGACGTCCCTACGGTACCTCTGGCGAACACCTTTCTGTAATCGGCTTTGGCGGCATCGTCGTCAGCCAAGTGGAAGCGGTCGAGGCCGCCCGCTTGGTGGGACAGGCCGTTGAGCGCGGCGTCAATTACTTTGATGTGGCCCCGAGCTACGGCAACGCCGAGGAGCGTCTGGGGCCAGCTTTGGAACCGTATCGCAGCGATGTATTCTTGGCCTGCAAGACGACCCAGCGCACGCGGGCTGGTGCCGCCGCTGAGTTGCGGCAATCGCTCAAGACTATGTGCACCGACCACTTCGATCTGTACCAGTTGCACGCCATGACCACGGATGAGGATTTTGCCGAGGCTACTGCCTCCGACGGAGCCTTGGCGGCTTTCGTAGAGGCCCGCGATCAGGGCTTGGTGCGCTATATAGGTTTTTCAGCCCACTCGGCTGAAATCGCCTTGCAATTGCTGGACTATTTCCCCTTTGACTCGGTACTCTTTCCGGTCAACTGGGTCAATTACTTCCGAGCCGACTTCGGCCCCCAAGTCGTGGCCAAGGCGCAAGAGCGTGGCACCGCCTGCCTGGCCCTCAAAGCCATGGCTCGCTCGCTCATACCTCAAGGGGCTCCCAAACGCTACGCCAAATGCTGGTACGATCCCATTGACGAGCCGGAACTAGCCGAGCTAGCCCTGCGCTTCGCCCTATCGCAGCCCATCACGGCTGTCCTGCCGCCCGGCGAGGCATCCCTCTTTGAAATGGCCCTAGACATGGCCGATCGCCTCGCGCCGCTCACGGATGCCGAAGTGGAGGACTTGCGGGTCCGCGCCGAGGGGAATACACCGCTGTTTGAGTTGGCAGCTACCTGAAAGGAGCAGATTGTGATTCCATTGGTCAGCACGCTCTGTCAAGGGCCGCTAGGCGTGGCCCAGCTACCGCGTCTGTGGTGGAAAAATCTCCTGCACCAAGCCGGGCAGCTCGACGAGGACTATCCCTTTTGCAGCGGCGGTCTCGACAAATACGTACTGGAGGTGCTGCGCATCGACCAAGACCGTGCCTTGCGTTTTTTGTGGGATCAGCGGCCTAACTACCTACAGTTCGAGGAGTGGGTGACCGCCGAAGGCACGTACGAGCCCAATCGCATCGCGCGCTGGAACAAGTCCTTGGTGCCTCGCACCCACTATATGCCGGCCAAAATCGACGAGACCTATGGGGATATAGGCTGGGCGCAGGAGGAGACGACCGAAGTATCGGCCGTGCTGCTCAACTGCCTACAGGACTGGCACCTTTTTCATCGCCGCGTCTTTGCTTCTGGTGCTCCGGGCCTGTCTGGGCCTGTGGCTCCTACCCTCAGCAGCATTGACCAAGGTCCGTTGGGCATCTGCCAACTGCCGCGCACGTGGCTCAAGACCTGTCTGCGCGCTAGGGGCTGGCTGCATCTCGACTACCCCGATTGCGCCGAAGGCAGCCTCGACCAGCGCTGCTTGCAAACCTTGCAGGTGGATCAGGACGCAGCCCTTGCGTTTCTCCGCGAGGAGATGCCGACGTATCTCGCATTTGAGGACTGGGTGCGGCAGGAAGGTACTATCAAGGAAGAAGCGGTGGCGGCCTTTAACCAGCGCCTGCTCGAACGCGAGCACAACGCCGCCAAACAGGCCGAGATCCACGCCACCTTGCAGCGTCCTCCGACGTGGACTTCAGGGGTGCTGCTCAATCACTTGGAGGA
>VXZF01000078.1:0-4633 GCA_009845645.1 Gemmatimonadota bacterium
GAAACGGACTGAGCGGCAACGAGGGGGTCGAGGGAGGAGACGAAGTCAAGCCCATAGAAAATCAGATAGTGGTACATTTTGAAATTAGTAGCCCTCACTAACTCTTTTCCCTATTTTGTGGCTGTCCATGTTCAAGAGACCCGTTTAGTCGGGTCATCTGCTGAATACAACAGCCGTAAGACCCGGCAAGGGGTCGCTCCCCAAGCCTTCGGTGAATAGGTAGAATCGTTCTGCTCTCTTGAACGTGGACAATGGCCCGGCCCCTTCGGGGGCCACCGCGTCCACCTCCAAAAAGGAGAAGAGAGAATGAGGACCCTATTCGTTGTAATCTCAGGACTATTAGCCTGTGCACCCGAAGGACGGTTACCCCCTGAGCCAGAGCAGGTAGCCATAGACGGTGACGATCTGCGACAAACCGAGGATGCCGTAGGCCCTCCCCCTTTTGCTGAGTTGATGGACTTTGAACAATTCCTTGCATCCGCCAAAGGAACCGTTGTCAAGCCGCCACCACAGCCGCGTCGAGTGGCTAAAGCATGGCTAGAGCCAAGCCCCTCCGAGCATAACTTCATCGACGAGAATCCCTTTTGGCAGACGTTCACAGTGCGGACCGTCAGTGGTATTGATAGCGTCTATGTATTGGCCAATCCACAGATGGATGGCGTCGATAGGGCGCTAGAAACAGCTAGAGGTAATGAGCCACCTTTTCGCAACTTCTGCCCTGCTTCGTGGAACGATCACCCCGGCAGAGGACGGCGCAATGGATGGCCTTTGCATTTGTCGGCCTGTGAAGCTGGTACAACCTATCTGATACTCTATGGATGGAGCGAAGGGAGGCTTGATCTGTACAACATCTACCCGATTACTGTGAAGTCAACCACCGCCCGCTAAAGCGAGCGGCTTGTCCCTGACCGTTACCCCGCCGCGACGGAGTAGGTCGAAACTATAGGCACGTTGACAAGTGCCCTTGCCCGGATGTTCCGGGCCGCGTTGCAATCGGCGTGGTCAATCAGACCGCATCGCTTGCAACAAAACCGAGCTTGGGAGGAGCGATTACCGCGCTCGACATGTTCGCATTGAGAGCACATCTGAGAGGTATACTTGGGGTCGACAATCTTGAGCGGCACGCCGGCTTGCGCCGCCTTGTAGCGGACAAACTGGCGAAGCTGGTCAAATCCCCAACTACCCATGCGGTTTCGTTGCGGCTTGCGAAACCGGGTTCTCTGTCGGATGCCCTTGAGGTCTTCAAGGGCTATCCCTCTCAGAGTGCCTTTAGCCTTCGCAACGATACGCTTAGAGATACAGTGATTGGTGTTACGACGAAACCGCGCTTCGCGGTCGCCTATGCGTTTGAGCTTCTTGCGGATACGCTTGCGCCGTCGGTGGTTGGCCGCAAGATCAGCTCCCGACTGAAGCGCCTGCTTGAGCGTCTGGTGCTTGATCCGCACCTGCTCTACGTCGTCGCCCGAGTGTATTGCTCCATCCGAGTCGGTGGCAAGATTCTCGACCCCCAGATCGACGCCGAGGAAGTCGTCGGTATCCAGCGGCGGCAGGTCATCGGTCTCGATCACCGCCATAAGGAACCACTTTCCATCCTTGCGGCGTACCAGTTCGGCGTAGTATTTGACTTGGGCAAACTGTTCGGCCTGATAGTCGCCCATGACCATCGGCAGGCTGATGCGCCCATCCAACGTAGACATAGAAACCGAGGTCAGGTCTTGATAGCGCAACAGATGCCGGTCATAGGGCATCGACGCCAAGGGACGGAAGGCCACTTGCTTGGCGGTGTCCGTCTTGTAGGCGGCCGATACATTGGCCGATACCAGACAGGCCATCTGAGCAGGCAGGCCAAAGCGTTCACGCAGTTCGTAGTAATACAGCTTGTGCAAGCCAAAGCGATTGGCCAGCTTACGCTCAAAAGCGCGAACAGCCAGCCAGTTACACGCCTCGTTGAATCGACGCATCGTCTTCTCCAGCGAAGCCGCTTGCTCAGGGGTAGGCTTAAGCTGTATCTGTATCACCTTCTTCATAGAGATAAATACAGTCTCTACAAGAAGCCGTGTCAACCTTTCTACAACCGATTTCAACCGGCTCAAGGCGGACAAGCCGCCTCTCACCGATTGAATCGCTATCCCTCCATCGCCTAAAGGCGACGGTCTCACGCGAGATTTTTATGATGGCGATGGTAGCGGGTTGCGAGACCCCGCACCAAGGGGCTGTCCTGTTTTTGCGAGAGATTTGCAGGAAGCCCCTATTATTCCTCGAAGTGAGCGTAGCTTTACTCGCCTATCCTTATACCATATCCACCAGAGTATTAGGATCACGCCGGCGATGGCGGTAGGGATCGTAACCCACCCCCATAATATCGGCTGGATCGTGTCAGGAGTGGCTAAGACTAGGCCGAAGCCAAAGCGTCCTAAGACCTACCGAAAAAATTCTTGATTTCAAAATGTACCACTACCCAAAAATTCGGCGTCGGGGTGGTTTTCGACCATCTTGGAAAAGACGCTGTTTTTGTGTATCAGATTCTGTCTACCAAACACCCAAGCATCCGGCGAGCGGGTGGGAATAATCGTCTGCGTAATGGTCGCTATTTTCTTCTTTACTGTGTCTATCGTATCGTCCTTGGCGCCTATATCGTCATAGACTTGGGCATCAGGACGCTGGCTGCCGATCTTAATGCCGCGCGAGGCCGTGTTGAGACCAAGGCTCAAAATAGCAGAACCGCTTTCCGTGTAGAGCATAGACGCCCGCCCCGCCAACTGCCGCGACTGCTTAGTGCCGTCGGCGGTCTTTTCGATGCGCGGGTTGGCCAGTTCGGGGTATTGTTGGGCAATCGGAGGCGAGCGCAGCATTTGCGCGATGGTCGCCAAGTGGCCGTCGGCTTGGTCTTACGTGCCCGACACATAGAGGATAAACCGCCGCTTTTTCAAGGCCATCAGCCGCACACAGGCCGCCTCAAGGTTGGTTGATTTGCCATGTCCGCGGGCGAATACGGCAAAGGTAGGATCAGGCGGCGGCTTGCCCATGCCTGACGGCGGCACCCGCTCGACAGCTTCCCAGAAATCGACGTGGTGATCGGCAAAATCGGAATAAAAGTGATTGGGCAGATAGTCAAACAGCCATTTGGCCCACTCGACATCAGCCCATCGCTCTTTCAGTTCACGCCGTTGTAGTTCGCGCCTTGCTTGGTCGGCCAAGTCGTCAGGGCTGACCTTGAGGGCTTGGGCAAAGACAAGGGCATTTAGGCTTGCTGCCGACTGCATAACGCCTCAAGTTGCTCTTTGGTTAGTAAGCTCATGTCAAGCGGCTGTTGGCCGGACGGGTCGGTCAGGGCCAGCTTGTCGGGCGGCTGGTAGCCCCGCCACTTGGCGTTGCGGTCGAGCAGCTTGACCATGCTGTCCACCGCGTCTTTGCTGCCCCGCAAGAAAGCAGGCTTGATCGCCTCTATCCCTTGTGCTATTAGGTCAAGGTCAAGGGCGCGCATCCTTTCGGCATCTTCAAGGGCGTCTTTGGTCAATTCCTCAAAGATGGCGTCGCGATCACGGCGGACGGTTTCATAACTGACCTTGTGGCCGTTATCCTTCAACAAATCGGCTATCCGGCGACACGACCATCGGCCCCTCGTGTAGTGCAAGACGAGCTTCCTGCGCTCGGCAACCGTTAGTTTATTTTGTTCCTGCTTCGTCATGGATTGTCACATTGCCAAAGAGAGTGTCACAATTTTCATCCCGCCGCTTGCCGCTGGGCTTGGCCGCCGGTGGCCTCTTCCCATCGGCGCACCGCTACGTCGCAGTAGCCCGGATCAAGCTCGACGGCAAAGCACCGGCGCTGTTGCCGCTCGGCGGCGATGAGGGTGGTGCCGGAGCCGACAAACGGGTCGTACACGTCGCCCGCATGGTTGCGGATAGGACGCTCCATGCACTCTAGTGGCTTCTGTGTTGAGTGGCCGGTCTCGTTCTTGGAATTACGGGCTATCTCCCATACCGTGTTTTGGCTGCGGTCGCCTATCCATTCGGCGGTCGCGTCTTTGCGGACGGCGTACCAGCAAGGCTCGTGGCGGACGTGATAGTGGCCGCGACCAATCGGGGCATTGGATTTGACCCAAATGATTTGATAACGGATTTCAAAGGCCGACGCGACGATGGAGTTGTAAAAGTCCACGCTCTGGTCGCCACCCGGCGACCAGACATAGGCCACGTCGCCGGGGAATAACCGATAGGCGACAGACCAATCGCTGTTGTCGTCGTTGTGAACCTCCCGGATGGCTCGCCCATTGGAGGGCGAGCCATCCGCTCTAAGGGCATGGTTGCGCTAGTCCGCATCATACTCCACCCCATAGGGCGGATCCGTAACCATCAGCCTCGGTGTCGCCCCATCCAGCAACCTGTCCACCGTCGCCTTGTCCGTCGAGTCGCCACATATCAGCCGATGGTCGCCCAATACCCACACGTCGCCCGGCTGCGTTACCGGCTCTTCGGGCGGCTCCGGCGCGTCGTCGCTGCCTACGTCGCCGCTGTCATTGAGGCCAGCAGGCAGCCCGTAGAGTTCGTTCAGGTCAATCGGCGGCGGCTCGTCCAGCCCCGCCAGCAGCGCCGCCAGCGCATCGGCATCGGCTTGCGCCATCGCGCCGAGC
>VXZF01000078.1:4643-8158 GCA_009845645.1 Gemmatimonadota bacterium
CGGGTCAAAGCTGGCCAGCATTTGGTCGCCCTCGCCCTCGTCCAAGTCCAATACCAGCACGGGTACCGGCTCGTCTTGGGCTATGTCGGCGCGTAGGTGGCCGTCGATAAGCTCCAGTGAGCCGTCGTCGCGCTGGCGGGCAATGACGGCGGCGGCCATGCCGATGCGTTCCAGCATGGCAGACAGGGCCGCTTTCTGCTCCGGCGGGTGCTGCCGCCAGTTCTTGGGGTTGGCGACAAGGTCACGGGCCGGGACGCGGCGCAACTCTTTGATGCGGTCTTGCATGGGCTACTCTCCCGCCGGTTCGCCTTGGCGTTGCTGCTGTATCGCTTGCAGCGCGGCGGCGCGGTTGGCGTGTGCCTTTTGTAGGCTTGGGTCGAGGGCTAAGGCGCGATCAAACGACTGCACCGCCTCTTGATACCGCCGTAACGTATAGAGCGCGTTGCCCAAGTTCAGGTGGGCGGCAGCCACCGACGGGTCGAGGGCAACGGCGCGGCTGAGGTGGCGCTCGGCTTGGGACGGCAACCGAAGACAGTACAGGGCGTACCCTAGATTGAGGTGAGCGGCGGCGCTGTCGGGATGGTGCTTGAGGATGTGTTGCAGCACGAGAGCGCCGCCTTCAAAGCGCTCTCGCTCTATCAGGGAGATCGCCATATTGACATGTAAACGCAAGCTGCTAGGGACTTGGGCAGCCCCCGCCGAGTACACGTCTAGCCCCTCTGAATCTCGCCCTTGCCTCCCTAGCTCGTCTCCTAGCTTGAGATATCCAATGGCTGCGGTTGGGTTGTTGGCGATGACATGCCGCCAGAACGATTCTTCGTTGAGCCACGCCTCCTGATGCTGCCAAGTCAACATTCCCAGCACGCCTATAACCACGCTGCAAACAACCCGCGCGCCCCTCTGCCACAAGCCCGACAGACGACAAATACCCTGCGCGACTCCACCGACAACGGCCGCTATAACTCCAATGCCAGCCAAATACTGAAAACGCTCGGCGACAAAAGCAGTCTGCATATAGCCGTAATCGACAAAGCCCAAAACCGGCGACAGTGTGACCACAAAAAACAACGCTCCAGCCAGTGGCCCACGTCCAACCCGCTGCCGGAAGTGCCAAAGCGCAACCACCAGCGCAACAGCCGCGACCAGATATCCCCAAGCCAGCGGGTTCGAGACGCGGATATCCCAAAGAGGATAGATGACGGCCAACTCAGACGGCCACAATAGCTTCCCTGCGTAAAACCACAGAGCGCGGGCGGCGATGAGCGTCCGCTCGACAAGCGAGTAGTCCAAAGAGACGGGTTTTATAGCGTGGTGGCGCACGATATCCGCCAACGTGACAGTCAGCCCAACGACGAAGAAACTACCCAACCGTAACCAATCGACCGACCTAAACTTCCACCAATGCCAGAGCAAAAGCCCTGCCGGTAGCGTCACGGCAATCGACTTGCTCAGCAAAGCCGCCACATACAGCACCAGCGCCCCTATGTAGTACTTTGAACGGACTGTTTCGGCAAAGCGCATCCATAAAAGGGCGGCCCCCAAATAAAAAAAGGCTGACAGCACATCCTTGCGCTCGATGATCCACGCTACTGACTCGACGTGCAAGGGATGGACGGCGAACACTGCGGCGGCCACCCACGCACCCGGCACCGCTATCCGCCACACCAAGCACCACACCAAAAACGTGTTGGCCAAATGCAAGAGCACATTGACAACGTGATAGCCGGTCGGACTGAACCCCCATAGCTTGTGCTCTACCCAAAAGGTCGTGTAGGTCAAAGGCCAATAGTAATCAGCCAATTCACTAGGGGATAACCAAATCTGCCAAAGACCAGACCAAGCGGCGACTGGCTCGGCAGCCACAAGGTAGATATGGTCGTCCCAGACAAAGCCACTCCACAGCATCGCCGGCAGGTAAAAGACAGCCACCAGCAGGCCGAGCACGAGAGCCGCTAACTTCTCTTGGCTAGTCATTGGTCAATAACACAGCATTAGTCCGACTCTATTTTCGTTACGTCCGCCACTGGCACATTGACCGTCGGCGTGGTATCCTCGTCGCGGAAAAGCACCAGCCCGGTCGTCTTGGTCGCCGCGTCGATCTCGGCAAACGTCTTTTGCAGCCGCAGCGGATTGTCCGCCGCGACGGAATCCTGATGCACAAAGGACGGCTCCAGCCACGACACACACCGACGCCGCAAATCAGTATGCACGGCGACCGGCTGAAGTCGCTTGACGAAATCGGCGTCATCGGCAAAGGTCGGCTCGCCGGCCACAAAGCGCACCTCGTAGCGGCCGCCGTTGTATTGCACCGAGTCGCCGACGGCTATCTGTTGGCCCCACAGGGGGACGGCCCATAGCAGGGCGATCAGCCAGCGCATTAGGTTCCCTTTTGTCCCTGTTTTTGAGACGGCTAGTTGTATTTATTATTGTGAAACGAGTTATTCAAATCAAGCTGTTGCCTACGGCCCAACAAGCCGGTGCGTTGGAACAGACGATGCGCCGCTTCAATACTGCGTGTAATTGGGTCGCTGAACGTGCCTTTGAACGTCAGTTGGCTAACAGCTATGCGTTTCACAAATGTCCGCATGGGCGACGCAAGCAGACGGGCTCCAAAGGAGATTTTATATGAGTGCAGATCGCCGCACGGCGCAGATTGTGCGTCGGACGACTGAGACCGAGATCGAGTTGCGGTTGTGCCTCGACGGCAGCGGCCAATGCCGCGCCGACACCGGCCTCGGCTTTTTCGATCACATGCTGCACGCTTTTGCTCGGCACGGCCTGTTCGACTTAGAGATACAATGTCGCGGCGATTTGCACGTGGATGCTCATCACACGGTAGAAGACGTGGGCATCTGCCTCGGCCAAGCCATTGCCCAAGCCTTGGGCGACAAGGCCGGTATCCAGCGCTATGGGCACAGCTATGTGCCCATGGACGAGGCGCTGGCGCGGGCGGTGGTGGATTTGTCGGGCCGAGCCTATTTGGTCTTTGCAGCGGCTTTCAGCGAAGAGCGGGTCGGCGCGCTGGATGTGTCCTTGGTGCGCGAGTTTTTCTACGCGGTAGCGGACCAAGGCCGGATGAATCTGCATCTCGACCTCGTGCGCGGCCACAACGCCCACCATGGCATTGAGGCGCTCTTCAAGGCGTTCGCCCGCGCCCTGCTCATGGCCGCGCAGCAAAGCGAGCGGGTCCGGGGCATTCCTTCGACCAAGGGCGTACTCTGAGGCGCGGGCTTGCCGCCCATGAAAATTTGCCATCTGATGTACGACGACATTGCCAACCCGTGGCTGGGTGGCGGCGGTGCGGTGCGGGCGATGGAACTCTATCGCCGCTTGGCCAGCCGCCACGAGATCACTGTCGTCAGTGGCCTGTTTCCCGGAGCCGAGTTAGAAACCGAACGGCACGGCCTGCGCCTGTTGCGCGTTGGCTCGGCCCGCAGTTATGCCCTGAGCCGGGTGGGCTATTGTCGTGCGGCCGTCGCTCAGTTGCAGCGGCTAGAGTGGGATTTGTGGATCAA
>VXZF01000039.1 GCA_009845645.1 Gemmatimonadota bacterium
GTGCGGGGCGCGGGTGTGGGCCTTTTGGGGCGATCTGGTGTCGCAGCACACCTTCGGCCACACTGGGGCGACTGGCACGGTGGCGTGGGCGGACGCAGAGCACCAGCTAAGCTGCGTGGTGCTGACCAACCAAATGGTCGCCAACGGGAGCTTGTTGCGGCGGGTTTCCAATGCGGTGTCCGCGGCCGTGGAAGCATAGCGTCCAAATCCCCTCCGGGTTTATTTCATCTGAGATTTAATTTTTTAATTTTATAATTGACTTTTTCAATTATATAGCTATAATTACGTCTAAATTTAACCATTTGGAGGTTTTGCCATCAAAGACTGGAAAGAGCTAACCGATCTGACGAAGGGGGCGCGTATCGTGGTAGAGCGGGTTTCCCTACCGGACAGCGACATCGCGATCGAAGGGCAATTCGAGCCGCCTGTCCTAGCGCGTCTTTCCGCCGAAGACCAAGTATTCGTAATGGCCTTCGTCCAAGTCCACGGTTCGATCAAGGAAATGGAGCGCATATTTGGCATCAGCTACCCAACGGTCAAAAACCGACTGGATGCCATTGCCGAGCAGCTACCGTTGATCGAGACGGTGACTCAAACCACGGAATCGGCTAGCACCCCGCGCTCGAATCCCCAATCAGTGGCGGTACTGGACAGCTTGGAACGCGGCGAGATCGACGTCGAAGAGGCGCTGCGGAGGCTCTCCTGATGCTGCCACCGATGTTCCTGCGGTTGCGAGTCCAGGGCGACAAACGGCGCATCCGGCTGTGGATCCCGCTCATAGTCTTATGGCCGCTCGTTGTCGTCGTGGTGCTGCTAGGGACGCCTGTTGCATTACTAATAGCAGCGCGTTCGGGACACCGCGCTCGGAGCCGTTCCGTCCTGCTGGCTGGCCCCTTACTTCTATACGTGCTTGCCTCGCTGCGCGGCCTGCGCTGCGACGTAGTCTCTGGCGAGGATCGCGTATTCATTTCAATCGACTAGGAGGCTATAATGAGTGAAGAGCGACGCAAGGTTCTCGACATGCTTTCGGAGGGCAAGGTCACTGTAGAAGAGGCCGAGCGTCTCTTGGAGGCGCTGCAAGACACCCACCGCGAAACCCGCAAGGGGCGCGGAATTGGGGCGCTGCAAGACACCCTCGAAGGACTCGGTGAAGAAATCGAAAAAGGACTCGAAAAAGGACTCAAAGGACTCGAAGAGTCCCTATCCGGGTGGTCAGAGAGCGAAGACAGCGAGCGCGACAAGGACGGCAAGACTTCCATGCGCGACGACACGTTCGCCGTGGGCGACAACCCGCGTCTCGTGGTGCGCGGCTTCAACGGCCGCATCCGGGTCCACGCCGGCGAACCCGGCTCAATTCGCGTGCAGGCAAGGCTGAAAAAACCTCGCGGAATCAAGTACAGCGCCGTGCAGGAAGGCGACCTCGTCACGGTCGAGGCCAAGGATCAGCAATCCGAGGGATTCCTACACGGATTCTCTCGCCAGCACTCCGGAGCAAACATTGAGGTTACTGTGCCCATCGCGACCAGCGTTGACTTGGCGACTAGCAACGGGCCAGTGGAACTCCAAGGAACAGAGGGTGGTGGAACGGTGCAGACCAAAAACGGGCCTATACGGGTCGAAAACTTCAAGGGCGACCTGAACGCGACGACCAAGAACGCCCCGATCACGGTCAAGACTTTCTCTGGCTCGGCAGAGCTTTATAGCTTGAATAGCCGCGTGTCCATTGAAGACGCACACGGCCGCTTCGATGCGCGGACGACCAATGGGACGATAAAGTTTCAGGGCAGCATCGAGCCTAAAAGCAGCAACAAACTAGAAACCACGAACGGCAACATCAGAGTAGCCTTGGACGACGACCCGAGCCTCAAGCTGACGGCTGCAACGGTCAATGGACGAGTCCGCTGCGAAGTGCCGGGCTTCGTCGCGTCGGTCGAGAAGCGCCAACAACTCAAGGGAACAGTGGGCGAAGGCGAAGCCGAATTGATCGCCAAAACCGTGAACGGCTCCATTGTCATTCAGTAGCCAAATGCAAACAGGAGGATCACCATGAACGAAAACAGCAGACGCGTACTGGAGATGCTATCGGAAGGCAAGGTGTCCGTCGATGAGGCCGAGCGCCTGCTCTCTCTCGTTGACGAAGAGCCAGAGACGACCACAGCGGTACAGCCGCTAGCGCCCCCACAAGCGGGATCAGCCCGGCGATATCTGAGAGTCACCGTCGACTCGGACGATGATGAGCACATCGACGTCCGGGTGCCGCTGGCGCTGATCAAGGCTGGCGTCAAGCTGCACACCTTGCTCCCGGCGCAAGCCACGACGGGAATCAATACGGCTCTGCAGGACAACGGCATCAATGTTGACATTGACAACCTGCGCACCGAGGATCTCGAACAGCTAATCGACGCTCTAAGCGAGATCGAGGTCAATATCCAAGACGGGGACGACAAGGTCCGAGTTTACTGTGAATAATCCAAACCACGAGACACACTGAGATTGGAGCTGAGCAATACTATGCGCGCATTAAAATGGATATTGCTGGTCGCCATCCTCGGCTTATGGGGGACGGGGACCGTCTGGGCGGAGGAAGCAAAAGAGGAGACCGTCGAGGAAGAGGCCGCCGACAAGGAAAAGGACGAAGAAGACGAAAAGGACAAAGAGGACGGGGAAGACGACGAGGAAGACGACGAAGACGAAGACAAAGGCCCCAAATTTGCGAAAGTGATCAAGGACTTCGACAAGATCGAAGGCCTGTTCGAGCTATACCGGGATCCAGAGGAGAACAAAGTGTTCTTGGCCATTCGTCCCGACCAGTTCGACCAGATTTACCTGTGCAGCATCACGCGCACGCAGGGCGACGGCTACTTCTTTGATTCGGCTTCGCTAGTCTCCATCGGTCGCGGCTGGGGCACGTTTCCCTTTGTCTTTCAGCGAGTCGGCAAAAAGGTATTCTTCGCCCATAAAAATGTGTACTACCGGGCCTAGCCAGACGCCTCCATACACCGAGCCGTGGACCGGGGCCTATCCGACTCGATTTTAGGCGTCGGCAGCATTGAGGGACAGCCCCATCCCGAGACCGGCGCGGTGCTGGTAGACCCGAACGATTTCTTCGTTCAGGACATCGCCTCAGTAAGTTCCTTCTTCAGCAGGTATCTCAAAGAAGGTTCGTATAGCTTCGACAACGACAACAGCTATTTCGGCACGTTGGATAATTTCCCGCACAATACTGAGATCGACGTGGTGCTGCACTTTAAATCCAATTCGCCCAGAATGGACATCCCTACCCTAGCAGATACGCGCAGTTTCCAGCACATCTATCACTACAGCCTGTCCAGTCTGCCCGAGTCGGATTTCCGCCCGCGTTTAGCCGACGACCGAGTGGGACACTTCACCACCTTGCACCAAGACTACACCTCGGTGCTCAAGGACGACCCGTACGTGCGCTATGTGAATCGCTGGCACCTAGAGAAAGCCGAGCCCAAATTCGACCAGTCACCCCCCAAAAAGCCGATTGTGTTCTGGCTGGAAAACACAATTCCACCAGAGTACCGGGACGCGGTGCGGGAGGGGATCCTAGTGTGGAATAAGGCATTCGAGCCGCTCGGCTTTGAGGGGGCGATTGAGGCCAAGCAGCAGCCAGACGACGCCGAGTGGGACGCGGCCGATGTGCGCTATAACGTAGTGCGCTGGATGGTGCAACCCGGCCAAGGATACGCAGTGGGACCGTCGCGCACCAATCCTTTTACCGGCGAGATTTTCGACGCCGACATCCGCATCAGCGCGGATTTTGTGCGCTACGCCCATTTGGAGTTTACCGAACTGGTCGATCCTGTGGGGCGGGAGCCTTGGGCCAGCGGGGACTTCACTGCGCCTTCGCCCGCCGCGGCTATGGGGCACAGCAGAGGATTCTGCGATATGGCCGACGGACTGAGGCAGGAAGCCGCTTTCGGGTGGCACTTGCTCGAAGCGCGGGCCGCGGCCGGCGGGGGCGAGGTCGATGAAAAGGAGTTCATCCGCCAGCTAATCGTCGAGTTGATCGCGCACGAAGTAGGTCACACCCTCGGCCTGCGGCACAATTTCAAAGGCAGCACCATCCACGCGCTCGACGAGCTACACGACCGCCGCGTCACCGACAAAGAAGGCATCTCCAGTTCGGTAATGGACTACAATCCGGTCAATATCGCCCCAGAGGGCCACGAGCAGGGCGAGTACTATCAGACGACGCTGGGGCCATACGACTACTGGGCCATTGAATACGCCTACCGGCCAGTAGAGGCGGATAGTCCCGCCAGCGAGCGGGCCCAACTGGACAAGATCGCTAGCCAAGTCGCGGAGAAAGATCTAGCCTACGGCACGGACGAGGACGCCCTGTACTGGACCCGGGGAATTGATCCGAGCGCGGCGCGCTGGGATTTGCGCGACGATCCGATTGCCCACTACCGCGACCAGATCGCCCTGTCGAAAGAACTGTGGTCCAAGGTCGAGGACAAATTCGAGCAGAAGGGGGAGCGCTACCAAACCCTGCGGCGAGTATTCGGCTGGGGCTTTAGGCCCTACTTTTCGGGTGCGGGCAATGTCAGCCGCTACATCGGCGGAATCTATCACTACCGCGACCACGTGGGCGACGGACGGCACCCGCTACAGCCAGTGCCACCTGCCCGCCAGCGGGAGGCGCTCGACTTTCTGGTGGAGCACGTGTTCGGGCCGGATGCCTTCCGCTGGTCGCCAGAGCTGCTCAACAAGCTGGCACCAGAGCGCTGGGTCGATTTCACTTGGTCGGTGTTCGACGTGTCGCGGATTGACTATCCCATCCACGATATCGTGCTGCGCATCCAACGGCGACCACTCGACCGGTTCTACGATCCAACGCTGTTGAGCCGGTTGCAAGATCTGGAGCTGCGTTATGAAGGCGACGAGACCTTCGGGATGGTCAATCTGTTTACCGGATTGCGGCAGGCGATCTGGGCGGAGTTGGAGACGGGCAGCTCCATCGACAGCTTTCGCCGCAACTTGCAGCGGGCACAGCTACAAAAACTGATCGGTCTGGTGCTTAAGCCCGCCTACGGCACACCCGAAGACGCCCGCACCTTGGCCCGAGCGGATTTGCAGACCATCGCCGCCCAGATCGAGGCCCGGCTGGACGGCGGCGGTTTGGACGCGTACAGCCGGGCCCACCTCGATGAAACGAGGGCGCGGATCGAAGCGGCGCTGGAGGCTGGGCTAGAGCGGAGCCTGTAGGGAAAACCGGGAGTGCCGTATCGTGGACGACAAAAAGGACTGGCGCAATCACGGGGTGCGGGTGGTGACGAGTGAGCGGTTGGATTTCAATACGCCACAGACGCCGGGGATGACGCGTGCAGCGGCGATCAATCGCGCAAGTGCGGGCGCTGAAAAGCTCTGGGCAGGTACGGTTGAGATCTATCCCAATGCAAAGACTGGAGCGCACCATCACGGGGCCTTGGAAAGTGTGATTTACGTGGTGCGCGGCAAGGTGAGAATGCGGTGGGGCGATCAATTGGAGTACGTGGCAGAAGCAGGGCCGGGTGATTTTATCTATGTGCCGCCCTACGTGCCGCATCAGGAGATCAATGCCAGTCGGGATGAACCTTTGGAATGCGTGCTGGTGCGCAGCGATCAGGAGCCCGTGGTCGTGAATCTGAACATTCTGGCTGTTGAAGAACCCGAAGAAGTGTATTGGATTGATCCGATCCACCCCGCTCCAAATCCCCCTGCGAGTTCCAACTAACAACGGGCTGCTAGCGCGGGAAGACCTGCGCCGCGGGCTCAAAAGGGACGTCTTCATCGAGAGCGTTCCTGGCAGTGGGGCGATCTGAGGTTGCGCCGCCGCCTGGAAAGCGTGTACTTTGAACCTGTCGGGATTGGTGTCGCCTAAAGTGGAAGTACACGGCAACCTCATTGGCACTACCGGCCTTTTTACAGAAGGACATGCGGGCAATGAACTCATGGCCGCAGCGCTATAGAACCAAATGAACACCTTTCGCCAAGCCCGCGACAGAGGCTGCGAGTACCTGCTGCAACACCTCCGTAAAGACGGTAGCTTCGGCAACGGCACTGTCGCAGAGTACTACAAGGTGCCGACGGCGTTCCAAGTTTGCGGCGAGACCCATGCGGCCAACCGCCTGCTCGATTGGGTGCGCCGCAACGGTATGACCTCAGATGGCGACTTTGGCCCCAGAACCGAATTCACCAACGGCTACTACTACGCTTACTTCAACACCTGGGTCGTCATCGGCGCAGCCCGGCTCGGACAGTTCGACATCGCGCAGAAAGGCATGGACTTCTTGATGGGCTTCTACGACGGCAGCGGCGGGTTCTGGTCTCACCCGAACGAGCGTCAGCCGGACACTCCGCAGGACTTGTGGGTCACGAGTGGCTGTGGTCAGGCCGCTCTGTACACCAACCGCCTCGACGTCGCCTGCGGTGTGGGACGCTGGATGCAGCGGATGATGGATGAGCAGCCGAACTACCCGGAGGAGATGTACACCGTCGCCACGCCGGCTGGCGGGCTTGTAACCGACATCGACCCCGCTGACCCGATCCGCTACGTACTGGTCAATGCCGCCAAAGGGGATCAGTACTTCTTCCACCCGGGCATCGCGGGTGGCTTTCTCGCTCGCCTCTACCAGGCCACCAGCGACGAGCAGTGGCTTGCGCTGGCCAGGGAGTACATGCGCTTCGCCGAGACCGCCACAGACCACCTCTACCGGTTGCTGCGAGCCGGAAAGGTGATGTGGGCGGCGTCGCTGCTGTGGACTCTGACCCGGGAGAGCTTGTACCGCGACATGGCGATCAAGGTGGCCGGCAACATCGTCGATCAGCAGCACGTCAGCGGCTGGTGGGCGATGACCGGATCGGAAGGTACTCCGAGCAACGACGCGACGGCTGAGATGGTAGTCTGGCTCGACGAGGTGTATCAGGCGACCGGATAAGTCCCCCTGAAGCCCGCCACTTCTCCGTCGGTCTGGTGCCGGATATCAAGAGAGGATTGTCAGCGGTCGCCAAGCCGCGATTCTGAAGCACGGCAACCTCATGCGGACCCGTGGGAATAATCTGAAGGAGAGAACATGTCCGAGACGCGCCTGACGCAGCAGCAACTCAATTACTTCAATACCTTCGGCTATCTGTACTTCCCCGGTCTGATGGCCGATTGCATCGACCGCATCATCGAGGAATTCGAGGCCGTGTGGGCTGCACACGGCGGGGGGCATCACGGCAAAGAGCACGAAGGCCGGGCACGCTCGTGCATTGTGCCCTTTCCCGACCAGAGCGAATACCTGAGCAGCTTGCTCGACGATCCGCGTATCCACGACATTGCCGCCAGCATTTTGGGCGACGACTTCAACTACACTAGCGGTGACGGCAATTTCTACGTCGGCGATACGCGTTGGCATTCGGATGGGTACAACGGCGACCGCATTCCCAGCATCAAGATCGCTTTTTACCTAGATCCGCTGACCCGGGACACGGGCGCAGTGCGCATCATTCCGGGCAGTCACCACTGCGGCGATGCCTATGCCGACGGCCTGCAAGAGGCCCTGCCCGACAGCGACGCGGCTTGGGGAATAGAGCCCAACCAAGTGCCGTGCCAAGTGGTGGAGACCCAGCCGGGCGACATTGTCGTATTTTGGCACAATACCAAACACTCCGCTTTCGGCGGCTCGCAGCGGCGGCGCATGTACACCATGAATTTTTACGAACACGTGCCCGACGAGCGCCTAGAGGACTTCCAGAACGCGCTGGCCAACGAGGGGCGGTTCTGGATCGACCGCATCCACGGCGAAGCCATGTTGCGCACCGCCGGGCCAGAGCGCATGGTGCATTTGCAGCAGGTCATAGACAACGATTTCAAGATGGCGGAGGTGCATCAGCGCCATCGGCGGGAAAACGCCGAGCCGTCGCGCGGGTGATTCACCCAGCCTGTCGCATGGATTGGGTTAGAGCGCATTCGGAGCTTCGTTCCCCCACGGATACGACTCGACGCAGAGAGCGCGATCGGCTGCGGGCAGCGCAACCCGGACGCCTTCCCGCTCCGAAGAAGAACAGATGGCGAATCCGATTTCAGTTGCGCGTCGGGCCTC
>VXZF01000502.1 GCA_009845645.1 Gemmatimonadota bacterium
AAGCGAGCGCCATACAACCTGATCACCTCGACCGAATGTCCTCATTCTAATCTCCAAGGATTATTGAATGCCTTAGTGCGCGTCAATTAATTCGAGTATTCGAGTTTTTGACTTACTCTGGTAACTTTTTATCGGCAAACTGGCATTCTACCTGTAGGAGGCGCTTTCCGGAATAAAAAAGAGTTGATATGGAAGAATTACAGGCACTGTTGCGGCAAGCGCAAGATGGCGACGTAGATGCATATGGCCAGCTTGTCCGTCGCTTCCAGGATATGGCTGTGGGATATGCTTACACAGTACTCGGCGATTTTCATCTGGCAGAGGATGCGGCGCAAGAGGCATTTATTGAGGCCTATCACAACTTGTGCAAAGTCTATGGACCTCGCGCCTTCCCTGCTTGGCTGCGACAGATCATTTTCAGACAATGCCAACGACAACGCCGGGATAAATGGGGAGCGTCTGTAATCCTGGGGATAGAAGATGATCTGGTTTCCGAACAGCCCAATCCTGAGACAGTGGTCGCCCGGCGCGAGATGCAGTATAGACTGCGGTGCGCCATTGCCGACCTTCCTGAACACCAGCGTCAAGTGATCGCGCTCTTCTATGTCTCAGAGTATTCACACAAAGAAATCGCTACTTTTCTGGATGCGTCTGTGAACACCGTAAAAAAACGACTGTACGATGCCAGAAAGCGACTAAAAGAAAGGTTATTGAGCATGGTGCAGGAAGATCTACGAGAAAAGCGTCCCTCCAAGGATGAAAGATTTGTTGACAAGGTATTGCAACTCATCGCACCCGATGAGAAAGAACATAGTGAAGGTATTTACAAGCTATTAGAGAGACCGAATCACCCATTGACCTTGCAGTGGCGGCAGGGCCGGATGTCACAGAGCCACTTGGACTGGATGACTTCACGGATTGGCTGTCTCGATGGCGAGGTGGTGTCGGTTTTCGGCGTCTACGATATTTCCGTGCGGATTGGAACCGCTCGGGTGCGCACCGCAGGTATCAATCTGGATGCCACGCATCCAGACTACCAGGGGCGTGCACAGGAGCTGAAGGAGAAGACCGCTCTGGCCTCTATTGAAGCGATGCGTGCTCAAGGATATGATCTATCCGTTACGTTCGGGGAGGAAGTATTCTTCTCCGGCTTGGGTTATGTCTTCGCTTGGCGAGAGCTGGGATGGGATGTTGACACCGACGAGTTGACTTCTGAACCTCCCGACTTTGAACTTCACGATTTCACACCAGATCACCGGGAAGATTTGGCAGAGCTTTACAATCGGGAGAACGAATTGATTACCGGTACAGCAGTGAAACCGACCTATTGGCACAATAAACATCCGAGCCAATTTCAGGGGTGGTTCTGGACCAATTCCAAGGGTAAGCCTGTCGGGTATATATCGGGCGGTGCAGGTATTAAATTCCATCTGGATTTAGATTATCAAGTGGATCTAGATCGAGGGGAGATTACCGATGTTTTGCGGCATCAAATCAACGAAGGCTTTAAGGGAATCCGGGGACCGCTCAGTCCATATGCGGTATGTGCAGTACAGGTAGAAGGTAACCGATGGCTGATCGTGGACGGAAAGGGAACACAGCGGAAGCAGCGCAGGCATCTGGTTGTGAATGCCGGCGATAAACTGAATGTCTACCTGCGCGAGCGCAGTTTGTTTTGGGTGGACGAGTCCGTCGGTGATCCAGAACAGAGAATACAGGTGTTGGGAAAATTGGCACGCCAGTTCTATTGTGACGCCGTATATTTCGATCGTCTGCCTTATAAGAGTGTTTTAGGCAAACGGTTGCGGCAGATGCATTCCTGTCAGATACAGCCAGACTCCTGGGGCGGATTACGTGGGAGTCGTGCTTATGTCATCCGCATTATCAACTTACGGTCCTTGTTCGAAAAGCTGACGAACGAGTTGTCGCGGAGACTCCGCAAGTCTCCGCTCGCAGAGTGGAGCGGCAATCTGATTATATCAAGTGGAGAGGAAGAGATAATGCTTGTCATCGATCGCTCTGATGTGAAGGTAAAGTCCGGAGGCACGGCGGAGAATTCGATTCGAGGTGGACAGGAGATTGCGCAGTTGATCGTCGGGACGGAGACGGCGGATGAAATTGTCGGGATGAACCAAATCCGGCTCAGTGGCAAGGCACAACAACTAATTGAGGTACTGTTTCCAGCACAATATCCTCAGATGGAGAATCAGGCCCTGTGATATGGAGTTGCAACACCCCTATATCCCACACCAAAGGTCCGCCTTTTCTTCATCACTACCAAGATTTCCGCCTTTTTTCAATAGCATTAACGTATTCTTCTGCTTTTTCACACAATGCAAGAAACGCATCTACAGTATCAATGCGTGAGGTGCGCACAGCGAAGGCGTGATGCACAATATGATCTCCAACATGACCCAAAGATTGGGTCAATTTCTTATAAGATGGATCGAATGGAAGACCATATTCAGCTTCTACTTCCACAAACGCAAGATGAAGGATCATCTTTGCAAACCCTGGTGCCCTCAATTTACCTGTACCATTCGTTCTTCTCGTGCTATGAATACTTCTCTGAATTTGTTCAATCAGATGCCGTGCCTCCTCGCTTAGTGACCAACGTTCTACTTTAAGAGTTGCCAGATCGATATGCTGCCCCCATACTCGTCTAAAAAATGGGAACTGTTTCACCCAAAGCGGTAAAGGTATGAATTGATCTCTTTCCATATCACCGGCCAACTCGGATAGTGTAATACGTGCTAATGAGGCTTTTATACCTGTTTGACTAGTGAATTCTGTTCGAAGATAGGCATCCACATCTGCTGCTTCTCTGCTATCAAAATCATCCTTGACAACCGATAGGAGATCAACATCGCTTGAAGGGAGTTCGTCTTGAGTGCCGAATGAACCACATAGGTATAGCGAAATCAAGCCTTTGTCTTTTAGTCTGGCAACCACTTCGGCGACAGAGCGATCCAATACGGTATCTGTCATCTGTTCCATGTTCATGAAGTTTCCAATTCTCTTGGCCAAAGCCAATCCAGCAATGCTCCAATATCCTTAATGTCTGGAGCATTCTCTGATTCAAGGAGCGTAGCCAACTTAGGGGCTGCTTCCCAACTGTGTAGGAAAAAGGCCATCAGTCGGCGACGGTAATTTTCGTCTATTTTGAGGGCTGATTGGTACGAAGTTAGGAAAGCGATCAATGCTTGGACATCTCGTTCGAGTGTCTGAAACCACAGGTCTGTCCAATCGTATTCAGGTGGGGCTGCCAGCGCATTGCCCATATCAATGATTCCCGAAACTCGCCAATGACCAGCCTGATCTTCCACATAAATATGGTAACACATCAAGTCGCCGTGCACCAAAACATGGGGAGTATTCAGATACGTATCCACCTCAGTAGAACAAACAAATGCACGCAGTTCTGATTTAAGGCAAGAGGGGAAAGAAACGGTCTGTCCAAGATTTTCAATGAATTGGTGCCGCCGATTTTCATAAAGCGTATTCCAGGCCCCATATACTTGTCCAATCTGAGATTTGCCGGAAAAATAACTACCGTGAAAACGAGCCATAACCGCGCCTAACTGTGTTGCAATATTGACGAGATCGCCAGAGCCAAATCTTCCTCGAAGCTCATCTAAAGGCATGCCCGATACCATACCCATAACTATATAAGGACAAGAGAGCAAACCGTTAAGCTCGCCGACGGCTAACAAGGGGGGGATTGGCAGGGCCGGGGTTGTCGCTAAAATGCGTAAAGCCCCTTCTTCAACGCGTAAAGAGTCTTGTTGATCCGGGGCGTACAATTTTACGACGTAGTGATGATCGAGTAGAAAAACAGCGTTGTTAGAATGAAAATCCGTCCGTATCGATCTATAGACTATACCTGCACGATCGCATATCTGCTGAATAGCTGGTCGCCATATATCTTCTTCTTTGACAACCTGTCGCCACCGCTCTGATTTTTCTCTCAGATCCATTAGGAAGAGTACGTCGTGGGCATCTGGAGGAAACCTATCTCATTTCGGCTAACGTATTTCGCCCTCCTGAACCGCGTAGCGGTTGGGCGCAGGCGCGAATGCGCCATAGCCAGGAGGGCGATGTTATGGGATGTGGCAAAGGCTCTGACTACTACATAGGATTTGGTGCAACTTCCCGTACGTGAAGGATTTCACCACTCACTTGCAGACGGATATCTGAGGCGTTCAGAGTTAAAACCGCCAGTGTCTCTCCATCGCCATCAATGAATTCAACTTCATAGGCTTGATGATCCGCATAGCAATGGACAACCGTACCGACATCGCCAAATTGTAATCCATGCTCCTTAATGGAACGCGTCAAGACCACTAAGTCTAATTCCTGTATCATACCTTAGAAACTCCCATTCACGTACGTGGATAAGCCGTCACAAAACGTGGAGGGAAAGCAGGTAGTTACTGAGTTTGGCCGATGGAATATAGGCGCGTTCCCGATCAGGAAGGTACATAGCTTATTATATAGAATAAGCGGTTGACGTATTCAAGTCTTTTCTGCGATGTCCCATAACGTTTTTCCTGGCCCTGCTCCGCACCGCGTAGCGGTTGGGCGTAAGGCGAAGGCCCGAAGTCAGGAAGGCGGTGTTATGGGATGAGGCCTATGCCACCCAATGACTCCAACGGTCCCCCCTCGGCCAAGTCGTGTAGCATTGCTCGCACGAACAAAAGAAGCGCATCATAAAACGGGGTTTAGCCGCAGCATTGATTGACCCATTGTGGCCGAACAAGGGTTGAAAAAAAAGGATATCACCGCGCTTCGGTGTCAGTTCGACCCCTGTCCCAAGATCCAACGACGGGATCTCTTTGTTCAGATCTTTCAGGTGCTCGTACTTGACCGGGTCGGATGTGGCCAGGTCGCGTAACGTGCGGTGCGAACCAGGCCAGACCCAGGTCCCGCCTCCCTGTGATTCGATATCACTCAAATAGAGGAGGCAGGTGGTGCGATAGGGCCCCGGAAAGGTCTTGGCTAGCTCAGCATTCTGCTTGTTGAGGCCGTCGACGTGTGGATGCCCTGGCATGGCCCATTGTCCCGGACGAGCCAGCAGATTGAGAGCAAAGATCGAATCGGGCGGGTGTAACGAATCAGGCGGTTCGTCCAACAGTTGCGCTACAGCGGTGATGAAGTCGTCTGTGGCACAGGCCATCAGGTCGGGGTCCTGCACCCCGTGAAAGATCACCTCGCCCTTTTCCTCGTTATACCCATCGGCACTCTCTGGCCCCGTCGACCAGGTGGACGCATCCGCTGCGTCCATGCCCATCAGTTTCCACATCGCCGCTTCGGCTTGAGCAGCGATTGGGGCGGGTATCAGGCCGGAAGCCAACAGGTAGCCGTTTTGCCGATAAAAGGTGAGCTGGTCTTCGCTTAGAGTCATAGGGAATATCTCCTTTGATGATTTTCAAGTCTTTTCTGCCATGTCCCATAACGTTCTCACAATTCACGAAGCCGCGAATGCGGCTTGCCGGAGGCCAAGGCGTGTTCAGCGCCGCAGCGTGAATTGCTGTGTTAGCCGACGCTCACACCTTTGTCCTTCATGTGTTGCTTAAAGCTATCAATGTTCTCAATGCCCTCTTCAATCACAGCACGGTAAATGTCTTGGCTTGTATAGGTCTTTCGATAGCCAGGATCCTGCCAACAGGCATCTTTGATGGAGAGAATCTTACAACGCAGTAAAGGAGTCAGATCCGCTGCGATACGTTCGGTAAACTGAAGCTGCTTCTCGCAATCTTGGGAATCAATTGCCCAAATATCTATCTTCCAGTCACCTTTCCTCTCGTCCCCAAGGTAGATACCCCAATATAGACCTAACGGTAGACTCGGTGTCTGGTTAATACGTTCATTTCGGAAGCTCATTCTTACTGGAGCCAGAGAGGATGCGATCCTACCTCCCAAACGAAAGAACGATTCCTCTGATAGATCTTGCTGTTCGAGATAAATATCTAGATCTCTCCAGGTCATAAGATGCAGAGCGTAACTGCCCGAAACGTGAGGAGTCCCGTATTCTTCGAGTAGGCTTCTCAATCCCTTTGGTCCAAGAAGTTCATCCGCTTCTTGGCGAATTATTCGATCGCGCTGGACAAGATCTTGAGTCATCATCAAATCATGAGTGTCGGCTAACTACTGTATTCCCGACGTACGTCGTCTAACCCACTCAAAGTAGGGGGTTAGACGATGTACATCAAAGACTGATTTCTGGCCCCGTAGAATTCGCAAGCATTTATTTGTCAAGTGCGCTGAGAAACAAAAATAAGGGAATAAAAAGAAAGCCCCTGAAAAGTCAGGGGCTTAGAAGATGGTGGGCGATACTAGACTTGAACTAGTGACCTCCTGCATGTCAAGCAGGCGCTCTAGCCAGCTGAGCTAATCGCCCTCGTGTTGTCTAATTGCAGACGGGTCAATAATATATCCCAGCACACTAACTGCGTCAAGATTGCGCGAAGAGGAGAGCAAAATGCCCACTACCTACCGAGTTGGACTCATCGGCTGCGGACGCATGGGCGCCACCATCGACGACGAAGTCAAAGGTGGCCCCAATGCCCAGCTCTTTCTGCCGTATTCGCACGCCGCGGCCATCGTCGCCTGCGAGCGGATGGAACTGGTCTCCGTCTGCGACCCAATCGAGGAGAAGGCCGAACGCATTCGCGACCGCTACGGTGCCCAGCGGTCCTATGCCGATTACAGAGAAATGATCGAGCGCGAAAACCTCGACGTGGTCAGCATTGCCACCCGGCCGGGGCCACACGCCGAACAGGTGATTTTCGCGGCCGAAGCTGGCGTCAAAGGCATCTACTGCGAGAAGTCGCTGTGCAACGCCGTGCACGAGATGGACGCCATGCTGCAAGCCTGTATGCCGCGAGGCGTCAAATTCAACTACGGCACGCAGCGGCGCTATGCCGCGCTCTACCGCGATGCGCGCGACATGATCGAGCGCGGCGACATCGGCGAGGTGCAGGCGGTCGTGGCAAACTGCGGGATCAGCGTGGCGCAATGGGGGCACACGCACGCGGCCGACATGATGCTCTTTTTCGCGCTGGACTCGGAGGCGGAATTCGCGCAGGGGACGGTACAGGCAGAGGCCGCGGATTGGGAGGGCGATCGGCTGACTATAGATCCGAGGATTAGCAATGGATACGTAAAGTTCAAAAACGGAATTCACTCGTACTTAGTGGGTGCGCCCGGCTGGGAATTTGAAATCAGCGGCACCGAAGGCACGCTACGCACCTTGAGCAATGGGATGGGCTATAGCCTGCGCAAGAAAGACGAGCACGGCGAGTTGCGCCCGGTGGATGCGCCCGAAGCTGTCATTGAGAGCGGTACGCTGCGCGGGATGGAGGATATCGTCCGGGCAATCGACGAGGACGGCGATACCCAAGGCAATCTAACGCTCGCCTGCCGCAGCCAAGAGCTAATTTTCGCGATTGTCGAGTCGCATCGGCAGGGTGGGGCGCGAGTGGCCTTGCCGCTGGAGAACCGAGCCTTGTCGATTGCGCCAGATCACTACTAATGCCAATGCAGATCAGCATTGTCTCCCACGAGAAACACCGCAACTCGGCACTAGAGGCCGCCGAGCAGGAATATATCAAGCGGCTCTCGCGGCAGGCGCAGGTCGCGCTCTGCTCAGGCAAGGCGCGAGGCGGCCTGCCGGACCGGCTGTTGAAAGGGACGTACGTCGTCGGGCTGTATGTGGAAGGCGAGTCGTTTACTTCTGAGCAGTTGGCTCAACGGCTCCAGCGGCTGATGAACCAAGGCCGCTCACATCTAGTGTTGGTAATAGGAGGGGCCGAGGGAATGCCGGCGGGGGTAGAATCTCAAATACAAGAGCGGTGGTCGCTATCGCCGCTGACTTTTTCCCACCAGCTAGCGCGTCTGCTGTTGTTGGAAGCTGTGTATCGGTCCTTTGACATTTTAAGCGGGGGGCGGTACCACAAATAGCCGCACAGCTTAAAAGTACGTCATCAGCTTGTCCCACAGCCCCATGCGGCCGATGCTCTTTTCAGCGTGGATGGGCACCACGGCCAGTAGGCTGTCGCCCAGCGAGAC